>NZ_CP098478.1:1815552-2118144 GCF_023702675.1 Acinetobacter sp. C26M | reverse complement strand
CTGAATCGTGGGAGCTATTGTTTTAGTCGTGTGATGATCATGCGCTTTGCTTGCCGCCGTCATGCTACCTTGCAAAGGGCTTTGTCCAACGGCTTGAATCATCCATGCAGCACGAGTATGTGTCTGGCTAAAGGTGGTTGGAACCAGATCCAGACGTTGAATGGGCTGCTGAGTGACCTGCTGCCATGCTTCGGTACTTAGATCAGCAGTATGGAAAACAGGTTGAATGTTTTTAATATCGGGCTTTTTTTGCCAAATATGATAGAAACCACTGAGCACCCAAAGTAGAATAAAGGCACTTAAACTGATGCCTAAATAGCGATGTAGAAAGCGGATCGGTTTTTTCCCTAGACGGTGATTGCGGTGATTATGAATCTTAAAGAATAAGCCAATCCCCATAAAAAGCATGCACAGTATGCCAATCAAAGCCATTTGCATGAGAATAGTTTGACCTGTCCAAGCTTGATCACCCCACGTCCAGGTATGACCTAAGCGAAAGATTTTTGCCATCCACATCTTTTGATCATTAGACAGCGTGGCCAGTCGTGCTTGTGAAGGATCCACATAGGCACGTAAACCATTTTGAAAATCAACACGCCAAACAGGCAGTAAACGATTCACGCTCGGATAATCATCACTGAATGCGGTGATGATTTGACTGGATACGATTTCCTGTTGAGAGAGACCCGTGTACCAGCGCGCTAAACGCTCGGCATCCTGTTGTTCGGCATTAATCAGCAATTGGCCTGTCTGACTATCATAGTATTCAGCAATCTTTTGTTTGGGCTGTAATATGCGATAGGCAATATGCTGAGCATCTAATTCAATCACCTGTAATGCTGAAAATTGTGTTATCTGATGTAACTTTAAAACATCGGTTGCCGCTAATGCATGTGTTAGATCCAATTGTTGAGATGGAGGCATTCGTTTCACAGGCTGAGGTTGTGTTGCACTCATCATCGGATGCAACACACCTGTTAAAGACCAAAGTAAAACGAGAACGCCCAACACCATCCCAAAACTACGGTGTAAAGACAGTAGTTTTTTCAGTTGTTTGGCATTCATTGCTTATTTCCCGAAATGATAACGTAGCCCTAATAGATAGGTTCTTGGCGCAGCGGGGGTATAACTGACTTGGTTATTACTAAACGAGGTACTTTCTGCATAATGCTGATCTGTGGCATTTAGGATCTGGCCATAGATTTCATAAGCATTTTTACGGTAATTGGCACGCAGATTCAGCAAAGTATGACCATCGTACTTTTCCGTATTGGCATCATTGATCCAATAAGAACCGACATAAACCGCTTCCGCAGAAAGTAATAGCTCAGGTATTGGCTTGATCTGATATTCAAGCGTGCCAAATGTTTTAGGCGCACTTGGCATGGTGTTGCCGCTATAATCTAAAACACTCGAGGGTTGAAACTGCTTATATTCATGTTTGGCCACACTGCCTGAAAGTTTTAAGCGCTGATCATATTGATCACTGAGCTTCCAACTTCCCCCAATTTCAACTCCCTGATGTAAGGTTTTACCTGCATTGCGTGGCTCGCGTGTGTTATCTGGCTTGGTATAGCTCATCACTTCATCTTCGCCTTCCAAGCGATATAAGGTGATTTCACCATCTAAGCGATCATCCAATAATTTAAAGCGCAGACCTGCATCAATATTATTAAATGTGGCTTCTTTCAAGTCAGGTGTCACTAGATTCGCCCCATATAAACTGCTCACCTCTGGCGGTACAAAACCTTGTGACCAATTGCTATAAAGATCAATCGCTGGCGTGATGTTCCAGACAAAACCGACTTGCGGGCTGGCTTTATGAAAATCACGTTTCTCATTCGGTGCGCCTGTGGTTTTTGATGGAATTAATTTATTTTCATAGTCATAACGAATCCAGTCATAACGTGCACCACCGACTAAATTCAAAGTAGGTAACACTTGCCAGTTGGCTTGTGCATAGATGGCTTGGTTATTGACGTCAACATTGAAGTCGCGCAAGCGCTGGCGTTGTTGATAACCGGTATACACCAAGGTATTCGGGTCTCGGAACACCTGAATATCATTGGTTTTGGCTTGGTTGGGTGAATGATCAGCCATCGCCCCAACAATCAGTTTGACCTGATCAAATGCAGCCGAATGCTGAGCATTCAAACCATAGGACTGAAAAGCGTTATAGGCCGTTTGTCCGCTATAGGTGCCAGTCGGTTTGCCATTTTTAACATCGGTGCGGATGTTATAACTTGGGTTTTGCTCGGTGGTATTGTCACGATAATATAAGGTAACTTGACTCTGTTGCTGATCATTCCATTGATGACTAATTTGCGAAGAAAGCCGTGTGGCATCAACTTCACGATAGGTAAAAGTTTGGTAGCTGTATCCAGGTCGTTTGCGATAATCATCCAGATTTAAGCTACCGGTCATATCCGCTTTTAAATGGTTATAGCTGACAATATTTTTGATCTGTGTGGCATCAGAAATGCGCCAGTCATGTCTGAGTGTCACACTTTGTTTATTGCTTTCAGCATGGTCTTGCCAGCTATCACCACGATCACTGGCATAGGCAGAAAGTCTTAACCCATGCTCACCCCATTCGCTATCAAAGGTATTCGATGCACCGACATCGACACGGCGATATCCTTCAGAACTGGCACTAATGCCAAGGTCGGCTGTCGGTGTAGCACTCGGTGCTTTGGTGAGGAAATTAATGGTTCCACCAATCGCATTGCTGCCATATAAGCTACTGGCAGGCCCGCGTAAAATTTCAATGCTATCAATACCCGCCAAATTCACTTCATATAAGGCATTGTGGTTAAACACACCCACAGGACGAATCGAAATACCATCTTCTAAATATTGATAAACGGCTGCTGTGGTAATTGGTTGGCGAATCGACATCATATGCTGTTCATTGCCCAAGTCATTCATTAATACACCTGGGGTTTGATTCAGCACCTGTCCAATAAAGGTTGCATGTTTATCTTCAATGTCCTTGCTGTTAATTTTACTGATCGCAGCAGGGGTATTATTAATCGATTCACCTTCACGACTGGCAGTCACTACAATGGTGGCTAAGGTTTTGGTGGCATCAGATGGTGTAGCTTCTGCAAAAACAACATTACTATAGCCAGCAGAAAGGCACGCAGCCGCTAATACAGACAAACGGAATTGAGTATTCATTTTAAACTCTATAATAAGCAATAAATAAGGACGCACCACCGTTAGTTACGGGGTACGAAGTAAAATTTGCGATTTATAAAGCGAGTGGTGGGGCTTGTTTGGTGGGGAAAATATAAAAGATACGGGCGATGTGCAGATCTTCTGTCCACGTATGGCACAGGCATCGTACGCGACTGAACCAAGCCAGTAGAAATATAATGATGAATGCAATGATTGGGACGATAGCGGCAGCGTCTAGACCATGGGAGCATAAAGGACAATGCTTCATGATTTGGCTCGCCAGTGCATACACGTGTTGTGCATATTCACTGAGCTGAGCATGTTTGACTTGCTGTAGCTGCGATCCATGATGCATGTCGTGCATGCTGTGTTGATGATGACTTGAATGTGTCTGTGACATCAAAGAGGCATTTTGAATTTCTGTGACTTGGCAATGGCTTGGCATTGCATAAAGTGCAGGTACGACGCCTGTATGGACCATCGTTGGTAAGAAGATATGCCAGAGTAAACACAGCAAAGTAATCGCGCCAAAATAGGCACGCCACTTAAGCAAATGTTGACGAAAACTGGACTTCATATCAGCGATACGTCGTAGGAGAAATGTGGCAGCAGTATAATTAAAAAAATATTACACTTCAAAACATATTGGTTACATGTAGGCTGATATTTTTATTAACTAAATGATTTTTCACTAGGGATTCATATAAATATAGAAGTCAAATCATTGGTTCAATCCTAAATTGCAAATGCTTTAAGATCGTACTAAGATAAATAACTTAAAATAAGGAAATGGCATTCTTCCTTTAAAAAACCGCCAATCATTGGCTAATGATGCCTACGTAACCCTGAATTTATAACAATTAAATAGGGTGCGTAGGGTTACGCATTCTATTTTTTGGAGATGCGTATGAAAGGTTCTTTACTAAAGTTTTATCTTGAAGAAAATAAGCTATATAAAGGAAAGCAGCTCTATGAGTGGCTTATTGAAACAGCTAAATCGCTAGGACTCAGAGGTGTAACTGTAAATAGCGGTGTTGAAAGTTTTGATCGACAAGGCCATTTACACTCTGCTCATTTTTTTGAACTGGCTGACCGTCCGATACAGCTTGAGTTTGTCTTAGACACTGAACAAGAGATCTTATTGTTTTCATCAATTTCTCAAGAAAATATTTCACTTTTTTATACAAAAACTGCCATTGAATTTGGAAGTGTGGGAAATAAGGAGAATAATAATGTCTAATATAATTTCAGGCTTAAACATTCCTGATGATTTTTACAGCTTGATTGAAATTCCAGAAAATCATGCACCTGTCAAATACGAAATGAATAAAGAATATGATGCTTTATTTGTTGATCGTTTTTTAAGTACAGCAATGGTATATCCAGCGAATTATGGCTATATTCCGCAAACACTCAGTGAAGATGGCGATCCTTTAGATGTTTTAGTCCTTGCACCATATGCAGTGGTGGCTGGTTCAGTGATTCGGAGTCGCCCTGTTGGTGTCATGTATATGGAGGATGAACATGGTATGGACGCAAAAATTATTGCTGTCCCGCATACTAAAGTCTCTCCTCTATATGAGTCTATAAAAGATATTCAAGACATTCATCCTCTCATTCTGGAGAGGATTAAACATTTTTTTGAACACTATAAAGACTTGGAAGAGGGTAAATGGGTCAAATTTATTGGCTGGGAAAATGTGCAGAAAGCAAAAGAAGAAATTTTAAAATCTGTCCAAGCTTATCCAGTTTAAATAATAGATAAAATAAAAGCCCATGTTGTATGGGCTTTTATTTTGCAGATTAAGCTTAACGTGTTGGTAAGACGTCTTTTAATGCTTCATGCATTTCGAGTAATGCTTTTTCAGTAGTTTCCCAATCGATACAGCCATCAGTCACTGATTTACCGTATTCAAGATCACAGAGGTTTTCAGGAATATCCTGACGACCACCTTTTAAGTGACTCTCCACCATAATCCCAACAATTGATTTGTTGCCATCAAGGATTTGTTCAGTGATATTTTTCAAAACTAAAGGTTGTAAGTACGGGTCTTTGTTTGAGTTGGCATGGCTGGTATCAATCATGATCTTGTTGCTGACTTTCGCTTTTGCCAAAGCTGCTTCCGCTTCTGCAACTGAAGTCGCATCATAGTTCGGCTTGCCATTACCACCACGTAATACCACGTGTGCATAAGGGTTGCCTTTAGTATTGATAATCGCAACTTGACCATTTTCATTCAGGCCCAAGAAGCTGTGACCATGTTTAACCGATTGCATCGCATTGGTCGCAACGGTTAAACCACCATCTGTACCATTCTTGAAGCCTACAGGAGATGATAAGCCTGATGACATTTCACGATGAGTTTGGCTTTCAGTGGTACGCGCACCAATCGCAGACCATGAAATCAAATCTTGATAGTATTGCGGTGAGTTTGGATCAAGTGCTTCAGTCGCACATGGCAAACCTTTTTCATTCAAATCGATCAATAATCCACGGCCGATATGCAAGCCTTTTTCAATATTGAAAGAGTCATTCATGTCAGGGTCGTTGATTAAACCTTTCCAACCAACTGTGGTACGCGGTTTTTCAAAATAAACACGCATGACCAGATATAAAGTGTCTTTTACTTTTTCACTAAGGACTTTAAGGCGATCAGCATATTCATGTGCAGCTTTAGGATCGTGAATCGAGCAAGGGCCAATCACAACAAACAAGCGTTTGTCGTTGCCATCTAAAATGTTGCGTACAGTTGCACGTCCTTGTAACACAGTTTGAGAAGCAGCATCAGATAAAGGGAGGTCAGCTTTCAGTTCTGCTGGGGTAATCAAAGTTTGAATGCTTTTAATATTAACGTCGTCGATATCTGGCTGAGAAACTGGATTTGACTGTAGAGTATTCATTGCTGTCACAAATTCAATCGAAAGAAAAGGTTATTTTGTCTACGAATATAGCATGAAATGCCGATTGATTAACTAGCGAAAAGCATAATTTATGTAGAAATAATCGGCATTACAACGCTTAAACAGTTGTTGTTACATGCTTTGTTTGCTGAACCACAACTGCTTGATGTGTTTCAACTGGCTTTGGTTTAGCCTTAATTGGGTTCACCATAAAGTTCACACCCAAAGCAAATAGGGTAATGCCTAGAATTTTACGGATCAATCGTTCTGGCATACGTGAGCTGATGAGTGTACCAACAATAATGGCTGGAATTGAACCCACCAATAACCACATCAACAGGCTAAAGTCGACATTACCTGAAGACATATGGCTTAGACCAGCAACTGCTGTCAGTAATACCGCATGTACTACGTCTGAACCAATGATACGGATCATAGGAAGGTTCGGGAACATAAGCACTAAGGCCATGATACCGAAAGCACCAGCACCCACAGAAGATAAGGTTACAAAGATACCGAGCACAACACCCATAATCACAATGTAATGACGTTTGTGTTGCAATGCATGCTGTTCACTTTCCATATCCGCTTGTTCACGGTTACGGAACTTGTCAAAGAACTTCTCTATCTGTGCACGGAAGACAATTGAGATACCAGTCAAGGTCAACATAAAGCCCAAGACCATGGTCAATACAGCTTTATAATGGGTGGATTGACTGAGATAATGTTCAAGCACCCAAGAGGTTGCGAATGAGGCAGGAATACTGCCCAAAGACAGCCAAAGTACAATTGGCCAGACAATATTCAGTTTTTTGGCATGAACGACTGAACCACAGAATTTAGAAATCGAGGCATAAAGTAGATCAGTACCAATGGCGATATGTGGTTCGATCTTAAACAGGCTAATCAGGATTGGGGTCATCAATGAACCGCCACCGACACCTGTGATACCGACACAGAAGCCAACCAATACCCCAGCCATAATAAATTCTATAGGACCAAACATCGACAATATGCCTAATTATGCAAAAATCAGCATATCTTATGCTTTTTTTAGATAACTCGTTGTGATGAATAATGATTTGCTTATGCAAAAAAAAGCTAAAGAGAGTCAAATTTATGGCTTTTAAGATCGTCTTTTATTCAGATTAGCTTGCGTTATACGCTGTGATTGGTTTATTTTGAGATTCATACATGGATTGTATGTTTGATCATTTCGCCTTATGTCTATTTTCATTCGAAGCCTCATTTCATTGCTGATAGCTATGTGTTTTATCACCAATAGCTATGCAATGGCTGTGTCTATGAATGAAGAGAGTCAATCTGCCGTAGTGCACGTCATTTCAAATCATGCTGCAATGTCTGATTGTGGAATGTCTACGATGACGAAGTATGACCATATGGACGGTGGCAAAATGGATACATCACACTGTCAAAAGAGTCTGTGCTGTATCGCTGCAACTTTTGAACATAGCCATCATTCCATTGAGCGAAGCATAGAATTGGTTAGAACCGAAAATTCAGCTTATGTAGATCAACTGACTTTAGGGATTTACCAGTTACCTTATCGTCCCCCAAATCATGTCCTTTTTTTATAAATTCAAATTTCTTATTTTTATTTAAAGGACATCATCATGTTTAATATTAAAACTGTATTGTTTTCAACGCTTCTATTGATCGCTACTGTACCTGCTTTTGCTGCAAGTGATTGCTGTAAGGAAAAAGAGGCCACCACAAAAAAAGAGTGCTGTGAAAAAAAGATGAAATGTTGTGATGACAAAGATAAAACGGCTTCTCAGGAAGACCATAGCCATCACGGGCATTAATTTTTAAGTAATAAAGCTATCCTTGACAGAAGTTGAGGATAGCTGTTGTAGCAAAATCATTTTAGTTTTTTAGTTGGCTTCAGCTCATTCACGGATAACACCAATAAAAAGGTCACAGGCGTAGCGAAAATCCACCAACTGATGAATCCAATGGAGCTACCATACTCTAAACAAAGCAGGCTACCAGCCAGTAACAAGCAAAGATATGCTAAGACCCTCAGTTGTGTTTGATAGCGAATGAAAATCTGTTGTTTGGTTTTATTGATTTGTTTGGAGCTGCATTTATACAGCAATAGCATCCCGATCAAGGTCAGTATAAGACTCAAAATAATCATGCTTGAACCTCATTTTTGGCTAATTTCGCTTTGATTTTCTGAGCAGATTTCACTTGAATTGGCTGAATATTTCTAAAAATAAACACGGCAAATAGGGCACAGACCAGTAGGAATAAATCGATCCTCAAGAATATCCAATAGCTTTGTAAATCGGTAATTAACTGATGTTGAATTAAGTACACCAAGTTATAGACAGGTAGAGCCAAAGCAATCAAGCCGAAAATACAGATCTGTGATTTCCATAAATATTGCTTTTTCGTCAATAAAGCGAGGATAAAACTCAGTCCCCATACGCAGAAAAATGTGTAGATTTCATAGTTTGGGGTAGTTTCAGTCACATGGACAAATCGATTGGTAAATAGATAGCCGAGCATTGCAGTTGGAAGACCAATAAATGCAGCAACATTTAAGCGATCCACTAAATAATAGCCAAAATGAAATTGATCAGATTTGTTTTGAATCTGACGCTTTAAGCTCCAGAGCAATAGGCCAGACGCAATCATCAAACAGCCCAAAATGCCTGAGCAGAAGAAAGCGAAGCGAAGCACAGGCTGTGCGAATGTTGCCATATGTAGACCATAAACACCCGAGTGTAGGGTTGCAACAGCACTATTATTACGGGTATTTCCGAGAATTTTTCCTGTACCGTCAAAGGTAATTTGTGCCTGATTTAATGTGATCGATCGATCTTCTAATTGTTTAAAGGTAATAATGGCTTGATCTGTATTGGGGTTTTTGACCTCAATTGATGCTAAGGCTTGATCTCCCCATTGTTGTTTCACTTTTTCTAATAACGTGTTGATTGGTAACATTTCAGCTTTATTAGGCGCTGTATCGGTCGTTGCTTGATTAACTGTTCTGATTTCAGTAAAAAATTGAAAAGGATTGTCTGGATAGACTTTTTTCATTCCCCAAGGTAGATAGAGGTAAAAGAAAATCGCCAAGCCTGTAAAGGTAATGGTGAGGAAAAATGGGAGTGCCAACACAGAAGAAACGTTATGAAAATCTAACCAAGACCGCTGTGATTTAAAGGTTCTAAGGGTAAAAAAATCAGTAAAGATTTTTTTATGTGTGATGATACCTGAAACCAAGGCAACCAACATGATGAATGCTGCGAGGCAAGCAATCAATCGCCCAACCATGATGGGCACGCCATAGAGCTGAAAATGAAAATTGTAAAAGAAATCTCCACCTTGGGTTGCAGAGAGTTGAAGCTCTTGTCCTGTATTGGCATCTAAACTACGGCTTTCATAGCCACCACTGGCTTTCTCCCAATACATTTTATTGACTGGGTCTTCATGATTGGCAATATTGAGATACCATGATTTGGCATCAGTCGCATTCTTGGCTAAATAATCTGTTGCTGTACGAATAGCAGTATCTTGATTAACTTGATATTGAGCCAGTTGCGGTTGCATCCAAAGATTAATCTGATGGCGATAATATGAGCTGGTACCCATTAAAAAAATGGCAAATAAAAGCCAACCAAAAATTAAGCCTGTCCAAGCATGTAACCATGCCATTGATTGGCGAACACCTTTATTTTGCATTTTTAATTTAAACCTACAGATAAGCCAAACAAAGCACCTGTCAAAATTAGGCTGATCACAGTGAGTTTGAGTAATGAGTTTGCACAAAAACTAATGATGATGAAGCCTAAATAAAAGAGTGTTGCAATAAATGCTGCCAGATAAACGGCTTCCGCTTTATCCAAGACCGCTGTTAATAACATGGTCAGGCTAATACTTAAATACATCATACAGAGATAGCCAAGCGCAAAGCTCAGCACAAAGCGATAGAAGATGCTGAGTCGATAGACAAACGGAGTAGATGCAGATTTAGCCATAAAGGGTCTTGAAGCGAAAGAAGGGAGAAATAAATTACACATGGAAATGATTCTTGTTTATGTTAAATCTTAGCTGAATCTCAATCAATTCTTCATTTATCGTAAATCTAGATTGTATTTTAAATAATAAATGCCATCTTAGATCAGAACTGATTTTCACCAATCGTGAACAATTTGCACGGTTTAGGGTGATTCGATGTAAAATCATTCTGTTAGAATCATTTAAACATTTCTGTGGGGCTTGGGTCTTGTTAAAGCAAAAACTAAAAATTGGTATCGTGGTGGGGGAAGTTTCTGGAGATACTCTAGGAGTGAAACTCATGCGCAGTTTTCGCGAACAAGGCATCGATGCTGAATTTGAAGGGATTGGTGGCCCACAAATGATGGCAGAGGGATTTCACAGTTATTATCCGATGGAAATTCTTTCAGTGATGGGTATTGTTGAAGTCCTTAAAGACTTAAAAAAGCTGTTTGCTGTGCGTGATGGTTTAGTCGAACGCTGGACAGAGCATCCCGTTGATATTTTTATTGGTATTGATGCGCCCGATTTTAATTTACGTTTATCAAAAACGATTAAAGAAAAACAGCTACCCATAAAAACCGTGCAATATGTCAGTCCATCGGTATGGGCGTGGCGTCAGGGTCGTGTACATGGTATTAAGCGCAGTGTTGATTTAGTTTTATGCTTATTTCCTTTTGAAAAAACATTTTATGAAAATTACGAGGTTGCTGCTGCCTTCGTTGGACACCCATTGGCAAAGCAACTGGCGTTAAAAAATCCAATTATTGAAGCCAAACATCAATTGGGCTTGTCTGCACATAAAACCCATATTGCTTTATTACCAGGAAGTCGCCGTGGCGAGATTGAACGATTGCTACCGTTGCTTACTGGTGCAGCTGAAATTCTTCATCGAAAGCATCCTGATCTGGAGTTTTTAATCCCAGCAATTAATGATGCGCGTAAGCATCAGATTGAACAGGGCATTCAAAATTTAGATTCGAGCTTGAAGTCTAAAATTCATGTACTGGAAAATAGTGATGCAGAGTCAAAAATTGGTCGTATGGTGATGAATGCCAGTGATATTGTGGCATTAGCTTCTGGTACGGCAACATTGGAAGCAATGTTATTGCATCGTCCAATGGTGACTTTCTATAAGTTAAACTGGTTGACCTATCTGATTGCGAAGTTCATGGTGAAAATTCCGTACTATTCATTGCCAAATATTATTGCGGGTAAAAAAGTAATTGAGGAACTGATTCAGGCAGATGCAACGCCTCAGCATTTAGCCACTGAAATTGAAAAATTAATGGATCATGAAACGGCACATATCCAAATGATGCAACATTTGAGTATGCACAAACAGTTGATCTCGGGTAATACCGAAGATCCAGTACATGCAATTCTCAATTGTCTGAATGCAGGATAAATAAAAAGGTGGCAATTAAGCCACCTTTTTTCTGGAATTGATTAAGCACGAAGAATCAATTCATAACCAGTATATTTACGGATATTGATCACACCAATATCAAATAATAAGTATTGACCTTTAATCCCTTGCAACACGCCACGAATTTTAGGTGTTTTTTCCAAATTCAGCGATTTAATCTTTTCAGGATAATGCTCAACCGGATAGATAAATTCACGTGGCGTTTCATCTTCCAAGAATTCCAAGCTTTCGTTAAATTCAAGGTTCTGATTGAATTCTTCACGAATGCTTTGAATTTTTGGAGCGAATTCTTCAAGAATTTGATCACGTTGCTCAAGCAGATTTAAAGGTTCAGCTTCACCTTTGAGCAGTTTACGCCAGTCGGTTTTATCTGCGATTTGTGTACCAATTAACGTTTCCAAATGCCCAGACAAACGACGTGAACCGACTTTCATGATTGGCAATGCCTGTGTTGCGCCTTGGTCTAACCAACGTGTCGGCATATTGACAATACGGGTAATCCCGATCTTTAAGGCACTTGAGTTGGCTAAATACACAATATGTGGCTGGAAACAAACATCATGTGCGAACTGGTCTTCACGACATGTTCCCAAGTGATAATGGCAGGTTTCAGGCTTCATAATACAAAGATCACATTCAGCTTTTGTTTTAAAACATTTGAAGCAATGACCTTGTGAATAAGACTTTGGGGTTTTTGAGCCGCAAGAGGTACAAAAAATATTGCCAGTCCATTCGATCTCAATTTCTTGACCTAAGACAAAAGGAAGGTCAGTTTCTGAACGATCTAATATAAATTTATATTCAACATTTGCCTTGCTTGTTGATTGATCAGTTACACTATGCGTTTTGAGCGCTGCATGCATTTTATGACAAATGCCTTGTAGTTCCATTAATAAACTCTCATCTTTTCAATCAAGGGTTGCAGTTATGGCTGAACAAAATGTCATCACTTCTATGCTAGACGATTTATCTCAAGAACAGCCCATTCATACTGCACTTTGTATAGGTCAGCAGATTGACCAAAATGCTTCAATTCAATGGCATTATTTTAGCGTAACTGACTTTTTAAGTCTGCCATTTACGCAGCGTTATGATTTAGGTTTTGTATTATTTGATACAGAAGAAATGCAAAACATCACTGAAACGCAGAAATCACAGCTGTTGGTGAAGTTACGAGACCTGATGGCAAAACGAATTGTGGTCGTCAGTAAATTGGGGGATGAAAAATTATTGCGTTCGCTTGGCTTTACTCAGTTGATTGATAAAACCACACACGGCAGTGATTTTGCTTTATGGCAATTTAATATTTTGACTTATAAGCATGTACCTGATTGGTTTAACTCCAAGTTCTGGGCGAATCCTGAAAATTGGAATAAATTTCGATGGTAAGTCCTTAAATGCCTACATTTTAGGTAAATAAGATTCGGCGAGGGCGTGTTGCAAGTTCTTGCAAAATTTAACAATTTAACTTTGTTTTGTACTTTCAAAGCAGCGTATGCTTTTTGGATAAATAATTCCAAAGGAAAGTTTAAGTCATGACTGATTTAACCAACATTGTTGAAATTTTAGCAAAGCAAGCTTTAGGCGGTCAGCAACAATCAGGCCAAGCGGGTGGTTTAGGCGGAATTTTAGGTTCTGTTTTAGGACAACTTGGTGGGCAGCAACAAAATACACAGAGCCAGCAAGGTGGTTTGGGGGGAATCTTGGGTTCAGTATTGGGCCAATTGGGTGGTGGAAATACTTCAACCCAAAGTAATGCAGCTGGTGGTAATACCGCACAAACTTTATTGATTGCAGTTTTACCATTGGTGTTAGCTTGGATTCAAAAACAAGGTGGTTTACAAGGTGCATTGGATAAACTGAAAAATGCAGGTTTATCTAATCAAGTGCAAAGTTGGGTTGATCCGCAACAGCAGAATGCCGCTGATGTTCCAGAACAGAACATTCAAAGTTTATTTGATGATCAAGATGTTGAGCAGGTTGCACAACAAACTCAAGCACCTAAGCAAGCCATTTATGGTGCAATTGCTTCTGTTTTACCACAAGTGATTGACTCTTTAACTCCACAAGGGAATAGCACCAATCCTCAAGAAGCCAATCAAGATATTCAGCAAGTGTTGAATTTGGTGAGTGGTTTCTTAAAGAAGTAAAAATAACAGCAAAAAATAAAAGGGCAAAATGCCCTTTTATTTTTTGTATGACTTGAACTTCAAATTAGAAGTTGTATTCCATACCTAAACCGATTGTAGTTTTCTTATCATCTTTTACTAACCAATCACGTTTTTGTTGACCTACAACACCGTAGAAACGCGTTTGTTTGTTGATTTGATAGTCAGCACCTACACCATAAAGATCTTGTTTACGATCTTTACGACCATCAGACTCAGTTGTTGCAGAGATATATTCTGCTTTTAACTTGATTGGTGTTGATGGAATCGTATATGCAGCTGTTACGCCATATGCATCTTCTTGTAAACCTTTATATGAAGTCACAACTGCAGGAGTGCCAGCACTTGTAGTGACAGTATCATCAGTTGGTTGAGCAGTTTGCCATAATGCACCAAACACTAAGCCATCAACACCTGCAGGAGTTAAGTCTAAAGAGCCTGTTACACGAATTGCATCTGTATAAATATCAGATAAGCTATAAGCGCTATATTTAGATGCTACACCAAAGTTACCTGCAACAGCTGCAGCTAAACCGATGTTCTTATTTTCATATGTGATAGAGGTTGATACACCATCACCGAAACCATCGCGGCTGCCTTTTTTACCTTTAGCAGCACTGTCAGCAGCTGAAGATTCTTCACCTTGTTGGAACATGATGTTAAATGCTAAGCCACCTAACAGTTTCTTATCAGTTTCAAAACCGATCACGTTCTTTAAGCGATCTTCACCAGCTAATACAGCTGTCATATCTAGCTCATTGTGATCGTTAAAAATATCTTGGTTGTTTCCTGCTGCATTTTTAAAGTAAGAATCAAACTGACCTACTTTTAAAGTACCGATACCTTCAGATTTAATACCTACATAACGGTTACGGTTGCTGAATGATTGATCACCATCACCATCCGCATTAAATTGCCATTCAATCAAGTAAACTGCTGAAAGGTTATCAGTCAATTTTTCTTCGCCTTTTACCCCGATACGAGAAGCGTTTGAGTTTACTTTTGTTACGCTTTCGTCTTTAAAGCCATTTTTATCAATTTGGTCTAAAGTCACATTGAGCTTACCATACAATGTTGGTGCTGCTTGCGCTGCATTCATGGCTAAAGTTGCTACAGTAGCAGCAAGAAGCAATTTTTTCATTGAGATTTCTCCAAAACACTTTTTGTAAATGGCTGATGCCTTAGTTACTGTTATGAGCTTGCTTATGTACATAAAGTTACATAGCTCACTGACTTGTATGCAGTATCGGTAAACTTTGTGACAGAGAAGTGAAAGAAAAATGACAGTTTGATGACGATTCATATTTGGTAATAATTATATTTCTTATTATTTTTCATTTAATTAGAAAGCAAAAAAAGACGGAGTAAAACTCCGTCTTTTTAAAAATCAAAAACTAGAGCGCAGCTTTGATCTTTTCAGCAAGCGCAGTAATTTTTTCTTGATCACCCATTTTTGCTGCATGGCGACCAAGCTCATGCACTGAACTTGGAATCAAATGAAAGTGTACATGAGGTACAGTTTGTCCAGCAGCTGCGCCAGATAATTGCATCAAAACAATGCCTTTGGCTTCCAATGCTGTTTCCATTGCTTTAGCAATCTTTTGCACGACCTGAATGGTATACGCTGCAGCATCAGCAGGTAAGTCCAATAAAGTAACAGCAGGAGTTTTTGGAATCACTAAAGCATGACCATCTGCTTGGGGCATGATATCCATGAACGCGAGAACTTGATCATCTTCATAGATTTTGATTGCAGGTAATTCACCACGAAGGATGCGTGCAAAAATATTTTGGTCATCGTATGCCATGATTCATCCTTTAAAGGGCGCATTTAAAATAAAAAATTGAAATTCACTCTCTGAATTTAGAGAGTGAGCTAGAGCGTTTAAAGCACTATATAGAACAGCTTATTTGCAGTTTAGCTCTTTTTGGCGAGCTTTAATTTCATCAAGACGTTGCTGCTCTTTGTCAGAGAACTTCGGCTTAGTTGTGTGGCAATTTTCATTTCCGAACTTAGCTTTGGCATCAGCGTCTTTGAAACAGAATCCTTTAGATGCATAGATCAGGTTAGAGTCATCTTGTAACTTTTTACATTCTTGTTCTGGTGTTGCAGCTTGTACACTAAAACCTGTTAAGGCAACTAAACCAGCAAATACTGCAACCATCAATTTATTCATGAGGTGTTCCTCTAATCAAAAAAGTATAAATCAAAGCTGTATGGAATTTATTCATATGGCATTTGATTGCTACGTATATACCAATATAAGGTTTATTAATGAAATATCAATGAAACTGTATAGTACGAGTGTAATTTTACTCCATAATTCATCCTTATAATATAGAAAAGTTTTATATATCAATAGCTTTTCAATTTTTGTGTAAAACAACAAATTATAATAAATTGATTTTGTATTATTCTATTTGGTTGTACAGCTATATAATTATATAATTATATGATCGATGATTTAGCTATCAAAGCGAAAACGGTGTGTGAGAGCCTTTGGTCTTTAAGCGTTTGCTAATAACAGCCGACCGTTTTAGGGTGAATCAGAAAGCAATTCTTTAATTTTATTATTGCTCATCAATAGGTGGGTTTTTGCTCAGAATCAAAATAATGCTGAAATTTATTAAAAACAATCTACCTATTTTCACACTTATCATCATTGTGGTGGGCGGGTTCGGTTATCCATTTTTAACAGGTAAATGGATTATGGCGCCCAAATTAAGTGAAATTGATAGTGAATGTTATGGCGTAGATGTACCAAACAATATTGAATATCAGCAAGTGCTTCACTTTTGTTCATGCATCCATACAGTTGGAATGGAAACAAAAGAAGAGAAATATAAGTATTGTACTGATAGGATGAATAAGATAACGAATAGAAATCCAAGTATTTGATGCTTTAACCCTTACGACTTAAATCTGAAAGAATTATTTAGGAATTGTAAAATATAAAAATAACTTTACTTATTTGATATTGTTAAAGAAAAATTATGATTTTCTTATAAATACAGATGTTGTGAAACTGCAATATCCACTGAAAATAATGATACTTATGCTTTGAATGTGCAAGAAAAGAGTACGAGCAGCAACTAAATTCATTACAGAAGGCGCGTAATAGAGATGTAATTTCAGACTGAGACTCTCGACAAAAATCCATACAGCAGAATCAAACATCTCTAGAACGGAAAGACAAAAGACAACCAGCTCAAGTTTTCAGTTCCCGTTGGATAGAGACTAATGTTTCATAAAGCCATCTGAAAATGTGCTTATTTATTTATCGTGTTTACGATCAGGTAATGCGTTATTTTAATTAAATTTGTATATGAAATATTGTGCTTAGGTTCTTGTGTTTATAGCCAAATCTGTTACCACAGGAAACGCTTTGGATTGAGCTCTAATATAAATGCCAGTACATGTTTTATTGTGTAGATTAACTTTTAAATATTTATGAAATAAGCATAATTTTGTTGATTTAAGTCACACTTTTATCTATATTTGCATTGTTGTTTTATAAAAACTAAACAACAATAACCTTCATTCAGCGCAAAAAGAATTAAGGGGAAGCCCACTCTAAGAGTGGGCTTTTTAATGGTCTACGAACGTAAAATTTCTAATTAACTTAATTAATGTAAAATTGTGTAACATAAAAACCATTTAAACTATAGATCTTATGCGTAAAATTCAATAATCAAACCATATTGTATAAAGTTTGTAATGTAATTATTTTATATGCACTTAAAATTATGTTTTGGGGAACATAATGAATGACAACATCGGCGTTGTTGTTTTTTATATTTTGAATTTACTTGCACTGATAATTCTTGTACTGAGTAGTGTACTTTTAGACTTAACACTATTTTCAGTGTGTATTGGTCTTATCGCTTGTGCATTTTTAATTAAACATGAGTTTAAATTATCCGTTATTTTTTGGAAGAAAATCGAATAATTTTAGATGCTAAAAAATTTTAACAAAACCATATAGCCTAAAAGAAGCATCACTCATAGAGGAATCTTGAGAATTTAGCAATTCTTATAAGCTTAAGCTTTAATTTTTAAAATCTAATCTTTGATGGGAGTGCTTAAAGTTCCAAGACTGGTGTGTTTCATGGTTAGCGTTAGCGTCAATATTGACTCAGATTAGACCAAGGTTTAGTCGAAATGATAATTTTTTAGCATAACTCGTCTCATAATTTATAATTGAATGTGTGATAATTAACTCGTTTTATGAAGAAACAGTGAATTATGGATATTCTAAAATTTTTGAAAAGTTTTAATACGATTGGATCCTACCTGACTATTGCGAGTCTGTTGCTAGCCACTGTTATCGTATATTTTTACTATATCAATCCGAATTAATGAATGTTGAACGAAAGTGTCAGGGTAATTTTGATGCTGTGTACGTTGATCAACATTATTTCATTGGACGCCATAACTTGTAAGCGATATAGCGAGTACATAAGGATACTTGATGAAAGCGATATTTGATTGCTTGAGAAAAATAGGTATCGGCAGATTAAGCAGAGCAAAGAGACACGCTAATAAGAAATTAAGCAATATTGCAACTGTAAGCGATGTTGTTGAAGCGGTTGGTATTGATTCTGCAATGACAATAAGTGTTGATGGTATTCGCCTAATTACGAGCTTTGAAGATTTAAAGTTACAAGCCTATGATGACGGTACTGGTATATGGACCATTGGTTTTGGCACCGCTGTTTATCCAAACGGTATTCGAGTTGTGAAGAGCGATTATTGTAGTTTGGAGCAGGCAGAGTTCTTTTTTCAACATGACTTGAATCGATTTCAGTCTACTGTCAACGATGCAGTAACTGTTGCACTGTCTCAAAATCAATTCGATGCGCTAGTTTCTTTGACTTATAACATTGGGCAAACAGCTTTCAAAAACTCTACTCTTCTGAAAAAACTAAATGCAAGTGACTATGTAGGTGCAGCAGATCAATTCCATGTGTGGAATAAAGGTGGAGGGAAAATTCTAAAAGGGTTGGTTAGACGTCGTGAAGTGGAACGAAATTTATTCTTAAAGGTATAACTATTGTTTACATGATTGATTATTTTATAAAAATCATTATGAATGAAGAGATTTATAAAAGCGTATTATTGAAGTGGTAGTATTTACAAAGGGAGTAAAAAACACCTGATACTTATTAAATTTTTGGGCAAGAATTAAAACAGGTGAGTGGTTGTTTTTTGTTCGGTTGAAATTTGAATTAGCGTGAAATTATGTGATAATTCTCTTAACTTATCAATATTTTGCGAAATATGACTATTTTGAAATTCTTGAAAAGCTTCAATACTGCAGGTTTTTATTTAACAGTTGCGAGCATTCTGCTAGCTACTCTGATTGTATATTTCTATTTTATTAATCCAAATTAAGCGACTAATGCAGAATACTCAAAGCGACTTTTTATTGGTTCTTGGGGATTAGAACAATAGGGGATATCTTGCTGTTTAAAAGTATTATAAAAGCTCCCGAATGAGAGCCTTTATACGACCTAAACTAGTTAGAAGTTACTTTCATCAGTACCACACCAAATATGATGGAGGTGGCGGCTAATAGGCGTAAAAATCCCATTGGTTCATGAAGCAAGAAGATCCCAATCAGGAATGCACCAACAGCCCCGATACCTACCCAAATCGTATAGGCAGTCCCTAAAGGAAGCGTTTTCATTGCAACAGCTAATAAACCGAAGCTTAGGATCATGAATACGATCGTAATGATGCTGGGCGTAAGTTTGCTAAAACCATCAGACATTTTCATAGAATATGCCCATACGATTTCAAAAATACCAGCTAAAATTAGATAAGCCCAAGCCATTTCGACACCTCATTATTAATATTTTAGGTCGTCCTAAAGCTTGAAAAATTGAATAAAGAGGTCGTCCTCTTCATGTACTATAAAAGCACTGTTGGGTAATGACTTCAATTTATTTTTGTTAAACTTTATTCCAATTGGTAAAAGATTAGTAGAGATATCTTTTACCAATTTAGTTTTTAGTTCAGATCGAATGTTTTACATTTATGAAATATAAGTTTTTACATCATATTCAGGTTCACCAGCTAAAACAGAAACAAATTTTTCAACTGTCTCGGCTGTTAGTAGATATGGGTTAAATTCTTCTAAATGATACTTCATGAAAAAATCTGAGATATTCTGGTTAATTGGTGAAAATTTCATAGACCATTGCGAGAAGAATTGATTCTCACACTCTATGTAATAGAGGATTTCACAATTGATATGACGTTGATCTTTCACAATTTTATTATAAAACAAATCATCAATAAGGCTTTTTTGACCTTCTAAGCATTGTACAAAATATCCATGACCATAATATAAGACACCTCTAATATTATTACGATAATTGAAATCTACGGCTTCATCGAGGATTTTAATCAAATCAGTTTTTAAGTTTGAGTCAATATTCTTAATTTTACTTACGTATAAAAGTCTTACAGACTTCATTGGATATGCTCATTTTTGAAGGTTCATTTCTTGTTATATAGAAAAAACAATAATTTGTATACTTTAGTCTGTAAACTGAAACACGGATTTTATAAATAACTCCCCTCAAGAGATAGCTATATGGAATTGAAAAGCTGAGTGCTAATAATTTTCCAATTTGCTAAATAGGTTTGATTATTTCTTGTACTTCCATCTTGTCTATAAATTTTATGAATAGGCAGGTTAAAACAGAAATCAACAGGAAAGCTTTCTTTTAATGACTTTGTTTTAACCGTTTGGTAAATTGACCATACGAAGAACAAATGGTTTATAAAATGAATTACATAATTTTTGGAATAATTTCAGTTTTAATAACAACAGCTACTTTTGCTAGAGACACAAACTCAATGCGCTCATCCTATGAACTTGTTAATTTAGGGGATAGCGAAAGCGATTTACTTAGAAAAATGGGAAAATCTTACCCAAGATATTTCATTCACAAAGAAGGTCGTCGCTCATGTGAAGCTACAGAATATGTTTATGAAATTGATATGCAGATCTATACCGTCTTGGTTTGTAATGGAAAGATTTTCAAAATTGATGTGAATACTAAATAAGACCTATAACTAAATTGATCTTGGATCAGTAGAGGAGACTGCTATTTCAATTCAAGCACATATTGTTGACGCTTTGATTGTTGTAGATATGCAAAATGCTTTTGTATCAGGTGCGGAAGCTGTGCCTGCATCAAAGCAATTGATTGCTTCAATCCGTATTTTACTTACTAAAGCAAGGTCTGCGCATGCGCCAGTGATTTTCCTGCAAAATGATGGGGAGATTGGTACTTTAGATGAGCCATATCAAATTGGTTGGGAGTTATTTTTTTCTCCACAGCTTAATGAAGTGATTATACGGAAAAGTGAAGATAATGGTTTTAAAGGAACATCACTTCAACAGATCTTAGATGACCATAATGTGAAGTCTTTAGCCATATGTGGTGTTTTATCAGAGATGTGCGTTGCCGCAACAGCGCGTGCTGCTTTAGCGCGAGATTATGCGGTATGGTTACCGCATGATGCCCATGCAACTTATGATGTGCCGGCAGGACCAGGTTCAGAGAGTGTGCCAGCTGCTCTAGCGGCCAGAGTAGCAGAGTGGTCTCTTGGAGATGAAATTATGATTTGTGCATCGGTAGATGAGATTGTTTTTATGAAGCAGGAAAAAGACTCAAGCAAGTTGAATAATTTTATCATTTAAAAATGTATTTTCACCTAACAAGATTTTTGACATTAAGAAGTTAAAAAAACCGCTCTATTGAGCGGTTTTTTATATTTTAACGTAAGGCTATAAAAGAGAATCCGCCAACTCTATTATTCACTTATGGCGTTTGGGGCATCTTCTACACCATTATTTGTTGAGTGAGAACAAACTAATTTACCAGCATCACTCGCAGCTCTCCACGCGGTATAGGGACCATCAATTTCAGTTTTGGTTCGGTTCTGTAAAGTTAGAACGGTATCGCCAATCGCAAGTAATTGATCTCTCATGAGATTGAAATCAATTGCATCTTTACCAAATGATGGTGCCCAAAGTGACCATGGGCCAGAAATCGTTGCCATGGTCGGAATTAAGTTTTTGTGTGATGCGTTCCCAATACCACCAAAATCACATTGTCTAGGGGTACGTTGAGTATTGGGCACATCTTGGCCAGTCGATATCATGACCGCTGGTAATTTACGTCTTTGTGCTGCTTCAATTGCAACTTTTTGCATTAAAGCATGGTCTTCAGGAACAAACCATGCTTGGGCTTCAGCTTTCCCTGTAAAAGCTAAAGTCCGTCCAAAACCACCGTCTTGTCTAGGTTTGGCAATGATCTCACGCGTTCCTAAATGTTCAACAGCAAAAACGAAGCTGACTTTACCTGCCTTATATTCTTGATTCAGTTGCTCCATATATCTAAAAGTTCCTTCTTTAGACA
This sequence comes from Acinetobacter sp. C26M, assembly GCF_023702675.1. Classification (NCBI taxonomy): domain Bacteria; kingdom Pseudomonadati; phylum Pseudomonadota; class Gammaproteobacteria; order Moraxellales; family Moraxellaceae; genus Acinetobacter; species Acinetobacter sp. C26M. The sequence goes on along the minus strand of NZ_CP098478.1, from coordinate 2,096,001 downwards.
TATGCAGATGGGCTGTATTAAACGCAAACTCATAAGTTTTAGGTCGGCATTTTAATGGTAATTTTGCAAAATATTGCGCCAACGCAAGCATACCGCTTACACCATTTTCTTGTACCCAAGTATTACCATCTGTATTTGCAACAAATACGATTTTTTCACTACTTTGACCGGGTAGCGTTGCAATCAAATTTCGAGTCGTGGTTGTATCTCGCTCAGCTTGAACAGTAATCTTAGCCTGAGTATTTGTTAAAGCTAATGCTTTTACTTCAGCAAGTTCATCCGACCCTAAGAAGACAGCAGGAAGCTTATAATGCAAACCGTTATGCGGATCGAAGTAATCTTGTATTTGTTCTCTAGGCACATCAAATCCAATAATCATACCAGCAGCGCCAACCTTACCAGCCGCGATGAGATCTTTATTCATTAACTCACCCGCTAAAAAGGGTTTGTCATATCGTTGTGCTTTTTGTTCATTCAGAGATTGGCTTAAATATTTTGCAAACTGAAATAAAAATATATATGGCGGCGCAACCATATTGGCATATACAGGATCTTGTGATGTTGGAATTTCACGTACAATAATTTTCCCTTTATGTTCAGCTGTTATTGGTTGATTGCTTGCTAGGAAAACCAATTGACCTGTATTCCCTGTGAGTGCTGTACCGAGTGAATAAGGAACAGCTCCTGCAATCGGAATCTCTTTACCATTAACAGATAACTGCCCTGAGCGAAATAAACTGCGTCCTTTACCATTCTCAGCACTGAGTAAAGGTTGCCAACGTTGAATCTCATAGCTGTCTGACTGAACATGCATATTGGGTATTTTCTTCGCTTCAAGTTCAATCCAGTCCACCAGTTGTTTGTGTGCTTGGCTACCAGTCGATCGTAATTGTGCTAATTCAGGTCCAACTTGTACGAGTTTTTCTAAAGTTTTTGCATCAGTAAAAGATGCTTCATCCATTATTGTTGGACATGAACCTCCTGTTTCAGGGGAAATCTCTGCCATGTTGTTATTGTTTCCGCCACAACCTGAAATTGAGAATCCGAGCAAGATTAATCCTATCGATTGCTTGTATTTTCGATTCGCTTTCATACTAACTCCCTTTTGTATACCCAAATCCGTGCGTACCTTTAAATCATAAAATGACTATTGGCATGTTCTTGGGTAAAAGATCCTTATAAAATTACGTTATGTCTGCTTTGTTTTTCTTAGAATTTTCAACACAACAATAAAGAGGCTATATCGTCAAATATACTTGAAACAAGTAATAAGACAATTGATGTTCTCTTATTTCATCATATTATTAATTTATGTGTGAAAAATAACGCATCTGAGCCACGTCATTTCTAAAATAGGACAAATGAGCACGGATCAGATACTGATGAATAGACTTTAAACTGCAATCGTTTTTGCATTCGAATTTTTACGATATTGGATTGGTGTCAAATTTGTTTGTGATTTAAACCAAGTAATGAAGGAATGACTGGTATAAAAGCCTAATGCTTTAGCAATGAATAATATTGAATGTTGATAATTCTCTAAATAATTGACAGCAAGCTCGAATCGGACTTTATCGAGTAGATCACTATAAGAACTTTGTTCGAATTGTAATTTTCTACTTAAGGTTCTAACCGTGATTCCTAATTGCTCCGCGACATTTTCACGAGATAGGCGATCATGAGAGAGGAGTAAATAAATTTGTGACTTAACTTGTTGAGTAAAAGTTTGCTCAAATTTTTGTTGCTCTAATAATTTCGAGGCAAATAATCGCACACTATCATATAGGCCCGCATTTCCAGTTTTTAAGGTCATATTTAAAGACTTAGGATGTAATAATAACGCTGTTTCCAGTTGATTAAAGTGGACAGGGCATCCAAAGAATTCATCATAGTAGTTCTGCAATTCAGGTTTTAGTAAGCTATGTGTGAAGTGAACCGCCTTAAGTACAGAAAAATCCTCATTTCGAACCAAATGGATTAAGCTGATCCACCACAATAAATTGTACTCATTCGCACAGCGACTGAATATTGGATCATTCGATCTACATTTCCACTTCCAATAGACAATTTCAGGGCTAACTTGCAGGGAGATATCACCAATACATCCGATTAATGGCTGAAATTCTTTTAATGTTTCTATGGCTTTATTTAAATTAGCAGATAATGGGACTAAGTGTCCCAACACACCATAGGCGGTGGAATCCATCTTTTTGAAAAAAGCCAATGCAATCAATGGATCATTACAAATCGAGTATGTATAGGCTACAAGTTTTTCAAGGTAATGAAGGGCTATACACTGATTTGAATCATGCAGTTGCTGCTCTGTAAGGCCACTGTGTAATAGTAAAGTTTGTCTATCAATTCCAAAAAAATTAGCGTGATCCAAAAAGTGATTTATTAAGCCAACCAATACTTTTATTTCACAAGTTTCATTAAGTTTTCCATGTAATTCAATGGTCATCCTTACCATCCTAGATAACTTTGCTCTAATGACTAAAAATTTCAAATCACGATAAGCATATCGTTTCAACGCTATATTACATCGGAAAGAAAATTTTGTTTTGATGATAAAAGATATTTTGGAGCTGCTGACATTAGCATGTCAAATTTCCCCTTATAAAAAAACCGCTTCAAAGAGCGGTTTTAATAATTTAGAAAGACTTTTTACACTAAAATTTTGTTATTTCAGTGTAATTTTACTCCAAGATTCATACAATTTAACAGCTGCCGAGAAGTCGCTATTGGGCTCAGCAGTGAGGTTAGCCGCCTGAATCAAGCTTTGTGTTAAAGACAGAATTGGAGCGGGGAGTTTTGCGTCCTTGACGAGATCCAGTGCGATACCTGTATCTTTTGCGAGTAATGGAAGTCCGAAAGTCACAGGAAATTCGCGACTCAGTACACGTTGTGGAAAAATAGTTTCTGTAACCAGACTTTTGCCACTAGAAGCATTAATACAGTTCAGAGCTGCATCAAGATTGACACCATGTGCTTTTAAGGTACTAAAACCTTCAGCAACAGACCATAAATTTACAGCGAGCAACATATTATTAATTGCTTTTACCGCAAAGCCAGCACCAGATTCACCAACATGCTGAATTAATTTACCGACTGCTGCCATTGCAGGGTAAGCACGTTCAAATGCATTAATATCACCGCCAACCATGACGGTTAAGGTTGCATTTTCAGCACCAATGGTTTGTCCACTGACAGGTGCATCCAAAAAGTCCACATTTTTAACTTTCAATTTCTCCGCCAAACGGCGTGCAGCTTCAGGCACGCCACTGGTACAGTCAATCCAGATCGAATCTGATTTAATATCAATACCTTCAATTAAGACTTCAACGTCATCACTGGTTGGTAAGCAAGAAAAGATAATATCAGCCTGAACCGCTTGAGCGAGTTCAACTGCTTGAGTTCCATATTCTGTTGCATGTTGTTCTGCTTTACTAAAATTTCGATTCCAGACATAAACGTTTTCGAAATATTTAGGAAGATGTGCTGCCATGCGATAGCCCATAGCACCTAAACCAATGAATGCAACAGATTGAGTCATACTTTACCTTCTTATTTGCGTCGATCGTTCGGCTAACCAAGTCGCTAGCGTTGGCCAGAACTCTATTGAACTGTTTTGACTGGACATTAAACCTAAGTGCCCGCCAGGAATAAGAGTAAACGTGACATCTTGACTGCTTGTCAACTGGGTTAGCGGAAACGCAGACTCAGAAGTGACCAGTTGATCGCCTTTACCTGCGCCCACAAATAGAGAGCAATTGATGTTTTTGAGTTCTATGGTTTTGTTCTTGAGCTGAATTGCGCCATTTTTTAAAGGATTCTGCAGCCAGACGTTAAACAGCATGTCTTGGTTCACACCACCCGGATAATCAACCATGTTATTTAAGAAGTGGCTAAGCGTTGCATCTTCTTGTACCAACTTTAGATTATCTAAGTTTTTCAGTAATTGGATATTACCGTCAATCCAGCCTTTAGGGTCTAACAGTTTGAATCCAAGCGAGTTTAAAAATCCAGGTGAGTGGATCATTAATTTTGGTAAACGGTTATAGATGTAATCCTTAATGGTTGGATTACGGGTGGTCAGATAAGCCAAAGTCTTATAGAGTTTGCCAATATAACCAGAGGCATAGCTATCGATTGGACTACCTAACACCACAAGGTTTTTCACCACACTTGGCTGATGGCGAGCGGTATAAAGCGTGACAAAAATCCCGGCCATACTCCAACCGTGCAGTGAAATTTTTTCAGATTTGGAATGTTGTTGAATGGCTTCAATACATTTCGGAATAAACTTATCAATAAAAGATAAGAAGTTAATTTGATAATTTTTATAGGTGAGTTTTCCCCAATCTATTAGATAAACATCAAAGCCGCTTTCCTGAAAATGTTTGACCAATGAGCGGTAAGGATATAAATCATAGATGTCCATATTGATCGCTAAAGGCGCGACAAAAACCAATGGTTCTTTATAGCGTTTATTTTCTGAAGCGTAAAAACGAACACGGGTTTGTTTAAATTGCGCAATCACTTGATACGGTGTCGATTGAGACAAAACCAGTTTGTCGGCATCGAATACACGCATAGCCAGATGTTTAAAATTTATTTTTTGCTGTTCCACAAGCGATTTCATCTTAGAATGTCTCATCATGAGTCAAGATTGCACGAAGTCTAAGCGATAATTTCATCATACGCCTTGACCTTAAATACCCTAGGCGATCAAAATATTGGCACATTTAATCATTATGATCATAAGGCATACAGAACGATGAATCCAAGCGATGATTTAGAATACCAATTAGAAACACTGGCAATTCGCACAGGGCATGATCGTACCTCTGAAGGTGAGCATAGTGAGCCGATCTTTCTGACCTCATCATTTGTGTGCGAAAGTGCGGCTGATGCTGCTGCAAAATTCTCTGGGCAAATCGCTGGTAATACTTATTCACGTTATACCAATCCAACGGTACAGGCATTTGAAAAACGCCTAGCGGTACTGGATGGTGCAGAGCGTGCAGTGGCGACCAGTTCAGGCATGGCAGCAGTCCATGCAATGTGCATGGCCTATTTAAAAGCTGGTGACCATGTCATTTGTTCTCGTGCAGTATTTGGTTCAATCATCGCGTTGTTTGAAAAATATGTGGCGAAATTTGCAGTTGATGTCACTTTCGTAGATCTAGATGATCTAGAAGGCTGGAAACAAGCGATTCGTCCAAATACTCGTATCTTATTTATTGAAACGCCGTCTAATCCTTTGGCACAAGTGGGTGATATGCAAGCGATTGCTGATATCGCACATGCCAATGGCGCGTTGTTTGCAGTGGATAATTGTTTCTGTACGCCAGTATTACAACAACCGATTAAGTTTGGTGCGGATTTAGTGCTTTATTCAGCAACTAAATATATCGATGGGCAAGGTCGTGCGCTTGGTGGTGCAGTGGTTGGTAAAAATGACTTGCTTGAAGAAGTAAATGGTGTGATTCGTACTTTGGGCAATTCGATGAGTCCATTTAATGCATGGATTTTCTTGAAAGGCTTGGAAACACTCAGCATTCGTATGAAAGCGCATTGTGAAAGTGCACAAAAATTGGCGGAATGGCTACATCAGCACGAAAAAGTTGAAAAAGTGTATTACGCTGGTTTAGCTGATCATCCTGGACATGAGTTGGCGAAAAAACAGCAAAAAGGTTTTGGCGGTGTTGTATCTTTTGTGGTGAAAGGCCAACGTGAAGGTGCTTGGACTGTGATCGATAACACCCGTTTCTTGTCGATTACCAGTAATCTAGGTGACGTTAAGTCAACAATTACGCATCCAGCAACGACCTCGCATGGTAGAATGTCAGCTGAAGCTAAACAAGCTGCAGGAATTGAAGAAGGTTTGATTCGTGTGTCTGTTGGTTTAGAAGACATTGATGATATTATTCGCGACATATCACGCGGTTTAGATTTAATTTAACGAGAGAAACTTATGAACATTAATATGCTCATGCAGCAAGCTCAGCGCATGCAAAAAGATATGGAATCAAATCTTAAAAAAGCCAAAGAAGAGCTTGCAAAAACTGAAGTTCATGCGGAAGCAGGCGGTGGTTTAGTTAAAGTAACCATGACTTGCCGTAATGTGGTTAAGCGTATCGAAATCAGTCCTGATTTATTACAAGATGAAGCAGATATGATCGAAGACTTAATTGCTGCGGCTATGAATGATGCAGCACGTCAAGTTGAAGTGATTTCTGAAGAGAAGTTACAAGGTGCAAACTCAGGTATGGGCTTACCACCGGGTCTATCTGGTTTATTTTAAATCCCTCCCAACCTCCCTTTTTTAAAGGGAGGAGTACCCCTCTTAAATAAAGAGGGGTTAGGGAGATTATGAGAGTTGATTTGTGTTTAGTGAACGATTTGAACAGTTAGTTCAAGCATTACGTATATTACCAAGTGTCGGTCCTAAATCCGCACAGCGTATGGCATTACATTTATTAATGAAAAATCGTGAAGGTGCATTTGCATTGTCACATGCCTTACATGAAGCTTCGAGCCATATTCATGAATGTCGTATTTGTCATTCATTAACAGAAAATGAAATCTGTGATATTTGTGCTTCAATAGAGCGCGATGAACAATTGTTATGTGTGGTTGAATCACCGGCAGATGTGATGGCAATCGAGCAGAGCGGCAGTTTTCGTGGAAAGTACCACGTTCTCGGTGGACACCTTTCTCCATTAGACGGTATCGGCCCAGAAGAGATTGGAATTCCGTATCTGATTCAACGTCTCAGTGCTGGTGAAATTCAAGAGGTGATTTTGGCAACCAATGCAACGGTAGAAGGACAGGCTACGGCGCATTACTTGGTTGAAGCAACCAAACATTTACCGATCCATATGACCCGAATTGCACAAGGCGTACCACAAGGTGGTGAGTTGGAATATGTAGATAGCCATACCTTAAGCCAAGCTGTACATAACCGTATGCGGATGAAATAATAGCTTTCATTCGCATTTTTTTATATTTATATTAAATTCATGCTGTTAATTTAAACAAATAATTAAATTTTACATATTGTCTAACATTATCGTAGATCTATTTAGCGTAATTTGTGGCACTATGAGCGAGCGAAAAGGATTTTCGTTTTTTGATGAATGGAAGAGGAGTGATTTCATGTTGTATATATGGAATACCAACTAATTTTTTGTATTTGATTTCAGTTGAGCAATGACTGGTTTAGACAGTTCTATTGCGCATGGTTCTATATTATTTTATTTGAGCACACATGTTTCAGTTTATCCAACAGCAACAAGATTTAGCTGTTCTCCTCAATCAGATGGAACAGTGTTCTGTCTATGCACTTGATACTGAGTTTATTAAGGTTGACACCTTATATCCTAAACTTGGTGTCTGCCAAATCAATTTAAACGGTCAAATTGTATTACTTGATGGTGCAAGCTTGGATTTTACCGAGTTTTGGCCAAAAATTTTTGCAGCACAACAGAATGTTTTTCATGCCTGTAGTGAAGATATTGATCTGATCTATCATTATGCAGACCAAAAGCCACTTAATAATGTATTTGATACGCAAGTTGCACTGGCATTTCTCGGGCATGGCTTACAGGTCAGTTATCAGAACGCACTGAAGACCTGTTTGAATATTGAAATTGAAAAAGATCAAACTCGCTCGGATTGGCTGGCAAGACCATTGACGCAAGAGCAGATGTGTTATGCCGCAAATGATGTGATTTATTTAAGTAAACTTGCAGATGCACTAAAAACAGATCTAAAAGCGAAAGGTTTATATCAATACGTACTGGAAGATTGCCAGAATCTCACCAAAGAAATTGCGATGGAAACCCCACTGGCAGAATTGTATACCGATATTGGTAACTATCGACATTCACGCCGTGAGTTGATGCAGTTACAGCAATTGAGTATATGGCGAGAGCAGATTACCAAAGCATTGAACCAGCCGCGCAGTTTTATTCTTCGCAACTCGACCATGATTGATTTGGTGGAAAAAAATCCACGTAATAACTTTCAGCTTGCTCGGATTAAAGATATTCGTCCGAATATTGTGCGTGAACATGGCAAAATGATTCTTGATTTACTCAAATTCTTACCGCCAGAGGAAGAATGGCCATTACGTATGGCTAAACCAATAAAGAGTAATTCTAAAGAAGTTGCACCTAAAATTGATGCGCTGATTGAAAGTGTAGTGCTAAAAACTGGGATACCCAAAGAAGTACTACTGCGTAAGAAGTGGATGCATGCCATCTATGAACATGTGGTATTCCATTTAGATGAACAGTCTTTGCCGAGTTATTTAATGGGCTGGCGCTATGACATTTTGACGCAACCATTGATTGCGTTGTTAAAAGAAGATATTGAATATCTTGCGATGCAAATGAAAGCCGCACGTTAAAAGAGAAAAGAGCTAAGAAATTAGCTCTTTTTTTGCTCTACTGATTAACCATCACGGCGTGTTTTCATTGCTAGCTTAATTATTTGAGTTTTTATTATTATGCTATTTCACGATATTCTGAACTAAAGATAGCATGTTAGGACAAGGTCAAAAATAGACCGTCTTATACCATGAGTTAAAAACACGACTCTAGCGTTAACAATCGTTAATGTATCCATTTTTATTTTCATGTATGCTGTCTTTGATTGTTAATAGATGTGAGTAAACATGCACTGCGATATTTATAGATCGAGCAAGAAAGATGAAATGTATATGTATATTGCTCGTCCAAATTATCCTGATGACAAGGAACAAGAAAACCCATTTGAAGGTGTTCCAGAAACCGTTTTACAAGCATTCGGCAAAGCCACTTTTGTCATGCATTTAGAACTTCATAATGAGCGTAAACTTGCACGTGCCAATGTTTTACATGTTTTAGATTCATTAAATACCAAAGGCTTTTTTATTCAAATGCCGCCAGAAGGATTGATTAATCCAAATGCGGTAGAACCAGAGGGCTTACGCGGTGCTTGAAACTTTAACAGCAATTTGGTCAAACATTCTTTCAGTACTGGATCAGTTTCCTGAAGAAAATGTTGCGATCATTGTTTATGTTACAGGAACGCTCATTGCATTGTGGTGCTGGTATCGTTTGATGTCACGGCTACCCAATCCAATTGGTGGCATCCTTTGGATTATTGCCTTTGCAATTCTTGCGACTCCAACAATTTCTGAAGGTCCAAACTCGGCCTTAGCACCAGCAATTTTTGGTTTGCTTTTTGGTGTACTTACTAAAGAGCATGTCTTAGTCTGGTCAAACTTATCATTGATTTTATTTGTCATTGGTACGGGGTTACTGATCGGCTTCTGCTGGTCAAAATACACTGCAAATAAAACTGCACGTTCAGTTTAGATACGATGTTAAATATAGAAAAATAAGGTTTTAAAATGTCTGCTGATACACAACACTTCACTGGTACAGATCAATATATTGCGACCGATAGCCTGAAACTTGCAGTGAAAGCTGCTCGTGCCTTACAGAAACCATTATTGGTGAAAGGTGAACCAGGTACAGGTAAAACCCTACTTGCAGAGCAAGTCGCGGAAAGTTTGGGTTTGAAGCTGATTACTTGGCATATCAAATCTACAACTAAAGCGCAGCAAGGTTTGTATGAATATGATGCTGTATCACGTTTGCGTGATAGCCAGTTAGGTGATGATCGTGTCTACGATATTAAAAACTATATTAAACCCGGTAAATTGTGGGAAGCATTTACCAGCGAAGAGCGTTGTGTATTGTTGATTGATGAAATCGACAAGGCAGATATTGAATTCCCAAATGACTTATTGCATGAACTCGACAAAATGTCATTTTATGTTTATGAGACAGGCGAGACCATTACTGCAACACAACGCCCAATCGTGATTATTACCTCGAATAATGAGAAAGAGCTACCAGATGCATTTTTGCGTCGTTGCTTCTTCCATTATATCGAGTTCCCAGATGATGCAACCATGCGTGACATTATCGCAGTACATTTCCCGAATATTTCAAATACCTTAGTCAGTGAAGCATTACAGGTGTTCTTTAAATTACGTGAAGTTCCGAATTTGAAGAAACCACCTTCAACGTCTGAACTGATCGACTGGTTAAGCTTGTTGATGGCAGATGATATGCCTGAAGATGTATTGCGTAACCACGATAAATCAAAGGCGATTCCACCTTTGTATGGTGCCTTAATTAAAAATGAACAAGATGTGCAATTACTTGAACGTTTAGCCTTTATGTCACGCCGTTAAGAGTGTTTACAAATGTTTGTGCGATTGTTTTACACCTTACGCAAATATGGCGTACCTGTAACAACACGCGAGCTCATTGATCTTAATCAGGCGGTAGCGTCAGGTCTTGTGTTTGCAGATCAGGAACAATTCTATCAGTTGGCTAAAACCGTTTTGGTCAAAGATGAGCGCTTTTTTGATAAGTTTGATCGTGCCATGAAAGATTATTTTGATGGCATCGAAACTTTTGATTTGGATGAGTTGCTGAAACAAGTTCATAAGTTACCTAAAGATTGGTTTGATCTCGAGCTATTAGAAAAGCACCTTACACCTGAGCAGCGTGAAGAATTAAAAAAAGCAGGTTCTCTCGAAGAACTGATGAAAATGCTGGAAGAACGCTTACGTGAACAGCATAAAAAGCATCAGGGTGGCAATCGTATGATTGGCACTGGAGGAACTTCGCCTTTTGGTGCTTTTGGTGACCATCCTGAAGGTGTTCGCATCGGTGGGCCAGGGCGTAAACGTTCAGCGGTTAAAGTTTGGGAACAACGTAAATACCAAAATCTTGATGATGATCAAGTTTTGGGTACGCGTCAGATGCAAATCGCTTTACGTCGTTTGCGTAAGTTTGCGCGACAAGGGGCTGCTGAAGAGCTTGATGTTGATGGCACCATTCGTGAGACAGCCAAGCAAGGGATCTTGGATGTCCAGTTGGTTCCAGAGCGTCGTAACCGTATTAAAGTGTTAATACTGTTTGATGTTGGTGGTTCAATGGATGCCTATATTGCCGAGTGTGAAAAGCTATTCAGTGCAGCCAAATCAGAGTTTAAAACCCTCGAATATTTCTACTTTCATAACTGTTTGTATGATCATGTATGGAAGGATAACCATCGTCGTAGTTCAACACGAATGAATACATGGGATCTGTTCCATACCTATGGTCGTGATTATCGGGTCATTGTAGTCGGTGATGCCAGTATGGCACCGTATGAATTAAAATCTGCGGGTGGTTCAGTTGAATATATGAATGAAGAATCGGGTGAAGTGTGGCTTAGGCGTTTACGTCAGCATTTCGACAAAACCGCTTGGCTGAACCCTGAAATGGAAGCTTATTGGCATTACACCCAGACCATTAACTGGATTAAAGAAATTTTTGAGAATCACATGTTTCCAATGACCTTGAAGGGCCTTGAGGACATGACCCGTTATCTTTCACGTTAAAATTTATATTAAAACTTTATAAGAACAGGAAAAAGACATGGAACATCAAATTAATGGCGTTGCTTTGCCGAATGAAGCAGGTTTCTTTGGGAACTTTGGTGGTCAGTTCATTCCACCACATTTAAAAGAAGCAATGGATGAAATTAATGCGGCCTACGAAGAGATTCGTCATACGGATGAGTTTAAAGATGAGTTAAATGACTTATTCAAAAACTATGTAGGTCGTCCAAGTCCATTGTTCCATGCCAAGCGCCTGTCTGATCAATTGGGTGGTGCGCAGATTTATCTGAAACGTGAAGATCTTAACCATACGGGTGCTCACAAGATTAACCATTGTTTGGGCGAAGCCTTGCTTGCCAAATATATGGGCAAGAGTAAAGTCATCGCTGAAACAGGTGCTGGTCAACATGGCGTGGCTTTGGCAACGGCTTGTGCGTTGGTCGGTATCCCATGTGAAATCCACATGGGGCAGGTCGATATTGAAAAAGAACATCCGAATGTTGTGAAGATGAAAATCTTGGGTGCTAAACTGGTTTCAGTGACTCAAGGGACAGCAACTTTAAAAGATGCGGTGGATAGCGCTTTTGAAGAATATTTAAAAGACCCTAAAAACTATATCTATGCCATTGGTTCTGTGGTCGGTCCACACCCGTTTCCAAAAATGGTACGTGACTTCCAGTCGATTATCGGTAATGAAATCAAAGCTCAATCGAATGAACGTTTCGGTCAGAATCCAGATTATGTGGTTGCCTGTGTCGGTGGTGGTTCTAATGCGATTGGTGCATTTACTGCATTTTTAAATGTACCAGAAGTAAAATTGGTAGGTGTTGAGCCAGCTGGTCATGGTCTAGAGACTGATAAGCACTCTGCAACCTTAACTTTAGGTAAACCAGGCCAAATTCATGGAATGGCCTGTTATGTACTGGAAGATGATAACGGTGAGCCGCTACCTGTTCATTCAATCGCTTCAGGATTGGATTACCCAGGTGTTGGTCCACAACATAGTTTTCTTAAAGAGTTAGGTCGTGTGCAATATGAAACTGCAACTGATCAGGAATGTTTAGATGCTTTTATGACACTTTCTCGTGTTGAGGGCATTGTACCTGCTTTGGAAAGTTCACATGCTGTAGCTTGGGCGTTACGAGAAGCACCTAAAATGGATAAGCGTATTAAGATCGTGGTCAACCTGTCAGGTCGTGGTGATAAAGACTCTGATTATGTAGCTGAAAAGCTAGGTCTATAAGTTCTTATCCAATATCTGGTTTTAATTGACCGCTTCTTGTAGAGAGGCGGTTTTTTTATTGTTAAAACGACCTTAATCCCGTTAGAATAAAGCGTTTTGCAATTAGCACTTTTGGAGACGCCTAAGTGGAGCGACCTACAATCAGCCCTGAACATTTACAAGAAGCGGCTGAAAACCTAGTAACCATTCGAGATTTTGTTCGTTTTGGGGTAACCGCACTTCGTCAATATGACGCACACTTAGGTCAAGGTACTCAAGATTATTTTGCAGAGAGTTCTGCACTGGTACTGCAAACGCTATCACTTGAATGGAAAGCAGATGCTGAAATTTTGGATGCCAAACTTTTACCAAGCGAAAAAGCAGAATTTTTGAGCTTGTTAGAACGTCGTATCAATGATCGTATTCCTACTTCGTATTTATTGAACTTGGCTTATTTCTTCAATAAGCCGTTCTATGTAGATGAGCGTGTCTTGATTCCACGTTCACCGATTGCTGAGTTGATTGAACAACGTTTTGCGCCATACTGCCTAGATGAAAATGGACGTATGCTGGAAGCATTAAACAATTTGCCTGAAAATAACAATCCAAAAACACCACAACGTATTTTAGATATGTGTACAGGTTCGGGTTGTATTGCGATTGCATTGGCTTATGCATATCCAGAATCAGAAGTCGACGCGACTGATATTTCAAAAGAAGCGTTGGAAGTGGCTTCTATCAACACTGAGCATCACGATAAGCAGTACCAAGTTGCGTTGCTTGAATCTGACTTATTCTCAAAAATTCCTGCTGAAAATCAATATGACCTGATCGTCAGTAATCCACCGTATGTGGATGCAGAAGATATGGCTGATTTACCAGAAGAATTCTTGCATGAACCTGAACTTGCACTGGCTGCAGGTCAAGATGGCTTAGATCTAGTCCGCAAGATGTTAGCTCAAGCCGCTGATTATTTAACTGAAGATGGTTTGATCGTGATTGAGGTGGGGAATTCTGAGTGGGCAATGCGTCAGAACTTCAATACAGTTGACTTCCATTGGTTAACTTTCCAAAAAGGCGGTTCTGGTATTTTTGCTTTAACTGCTGAACAATGCCGTCGTTATAAAGAAGTATTTCAGCAATCAGTTCAAAACTAAGGGGTTAAAGCATGGCAGGGAATAGTATTGGGCAACTGTTTCGAGTAACGACCTGTGGTGAGTCACATGGTGCAGGCTTGATGGCGATTGTCGATGGCGTGCCGCCTGGTCTTGAGCTTTGTGAAGCCGATCTGCAAAAAGATTTAGATCGCCGTAAACCGGGAACTTCGAAGTTTGCAACGCAACGTAAAGAACCAGATCAAGTTGAGATTATCTCGGGTGTTTTTGAAGGTAAAACCACAGGAACATCGATTGGTTTATTGATCCGTAATACGGATCAGAAATCAAAAGACTACGGCAATATCGCTCAAACTTTCCGTCCAGGCCATGCGGATTACACTTACACTCAGAAATACGGTTTCCGTGATTATCGTGGTGGCGGTCGTTCGAGCGCCCGTGAAACGGCGATGCGTGTTGCGGCAGGTGCAATTGCTAAGAAATATCTTGCTGAAAAATTTGGTATTGATATTCGTGGACATGTCACACAAATTGGTAATGAAGTCGCTGAAAAACTGGATTGGGCAGAAGTACCAAACAATCCATTTTTCTGTGGTGATGTGGATGCGGTTCCTCGTTTCGAGCAACTCGTAACCGCTTTACGTGAGCAAGGAACCAGTTGTGGAGCCAAGCTTGAAATTGTTGCGGAAAAAGTGCCTGTGGGTTGGGGTGAGCCTGTATTTGATCGTTTAGATGCAGATATCGCCCATGCCATGATGAGTATCAATGCGGTTAAAGGCGTTGAGATTGGTGATGGTTTTGCTGTAGCAGGACAATTTGGACATGAAACTCGTGATGAACTGACGACAGATGGATTCCTTGCTAATCATGCAGGTGGTATCTTAGGTGGAATCTCAAGCGGTCAAAGCATTCGTGTGGCGATTGCGTTGAAACCAACTGCAAGTATTACCACACCAGGTAAAACCATTACGATTGAGCGAGAAAATACCGATGTATTGACCAAAGGTCGTCATGATCCGTGTGTTGGGGTGCGTGCTACGCCAATCGCAGAAGCGATGTTAGCGATCGTGTTAATGGATCACTTTTTAAGACATCGTGCACAGAATGCAGATGTTGTTGCTCCATTTAAACCAATCGAACCGTAACAAAAATATTAAGCCGCACATATAATTTATTATATCTGCGGCTTGCATCACATTTTAAAGTACTTTAATTAAATATTAGTTTAATATTCATTTAATAATAATGGATCAATTATAAAGCTTCAGAAATCATATTATCTGATGTTGCAATATGATATTGATTACGACCATTACTTTTTGCGATATATAATGCATGATCTGCTTGTGCAACAAACTCAGAAAGACTGTCACCTACACAGGGAACCATTGTTGCAACGCCTACACTAATGGTCACATGTTTTGAAACATTGCTACGTGGGTGCAAAATTCCAATATTACGTACTAACTCCATTAGTCTTTGTACCTGAGTGATGGCCTGATCTCGATCCGTCATCGAAAATAACAACAGGAACTCTTCTCCACCATAACGTGCGGCAAGATCACCGCTACGAGAGGCGATGGAACCCAACATGATGGCAATTCGACGTAAGCACTGATCACCTTGAATATGCCCCAAAGTGTCGTTGTAAAGCTTAAAAAAGTCGATATCGATCATCATGATGGTAATCGGCATTTCATGGCGTGTTGCTCTTTTCCACTCATTTTCCAATACTTCATCTAGGTAGCGTCGATTGGCGAGACCCGTTAAAGCATCTTGTTGAGACAAAATAGAGAGTTGCTGTGCTTGTCGCATCAATTCCAAGCGGTTAAGTTCGATCATACAGTTTTGCAGATAGTTTTCACGGTGTTGCCGATCAGTCGCATAGGCAAGTGCCATACCCAGAAAACTGCTGAACGTATATGTACGGTTTAAGAATGTCCAGTCAATTGCACCACTAAACCATGTACTGGCAATAATACCAATGAGGCCACCAACCCATCCAGCAATGATTGCAGTATAAAAACGCATTCCAACAAAGGCATAGATGATGACCACGGCATACATCATCGCAGCATGAAACAGGACATTATTTTGTCCTTGTTCCAATACGTTAATGATGGTGAAAGAGATTGCTACAGCACCCGTTGAACCGATGCAAACATAGTAATCAAACCACTTATTCATGCTAGGCAGGAAAGAAAGCAGCCATGCCAATGTAATGATGATACCCACCCAACCGTAGGTTGCCATCCAAGTAATACGTAGGTCTGTAGGTAAAACCTGATAAATACCGAAGCTTAGAAATAGATATAAACCTAAAATAATAGGGGCGCGATAGCGGAACTCATGCGCAGCCTCATTTCTATACTGATCTCGATAGATCACTTCTAATTCTTTAGGAAACCAAACTAAATTTAGCCCGCGAGAAATTAACAAGTCGATTTGTTCTTGTCCCAAAATATTGGAAGCTTTCAACTTCATCTTATCTCTCACCACTCCCAAATGTTGTTATAAATGTCAAAATAGGGATTATTTTTTTACTACGTTACACTGATTTAAATGGAATGTGTATTAGATTATAAAAAAATATTAATTTTTATATAAGGGTCATTGCCTAATATAATGATTCAAGTTTAAATTAGATTCAAGAAATAAAAACTGTTACAAACTAAATCACAAGCGATTGTATCTTTGCGATATTAGGATACAATTTATAAAAAAGCAGCAATCATCGAAGATGATTGGATTAAGTCATACGAAATAGGATGCATCGCAATGACTGCTATGAATCAATATGGAACAAAATTAGAAATTACACCCCATTCGGGTTGGGCGCAACGATTCTGGGATGAATTATTACCCTCAAAAGAACGGGTGAGTAAACATCCGCTATTCTTAGATATGGCCAATGGCTGTTTAAGCCTTGAATGCTTTCGTTCAGCCTTATTGAATTTTTATCCTCTAGTCGCGCATTTCCCTTCCTATATGGCAGGTTCCTTAGCGAAAGCGACTGCTTTTTCACTGGATGGGGTAACGGAAACCCGGGACTGGCTGATTCAAAACATCAAGGTTGAGGAGCGACATTTGAACTGGTATCAGGACTGGGCGGGGGGCTTTGGTCTAACCGTTGAGATGTTGAATAACGTGAAACCACCTGTTGCAATGAATGCGGTGAATCACTTCTTGTGGGATGTTAATTTTCGTGGAAGTCTGGCAGAGAGTATTGCTGCAACCAATCTCGCGATCGAGTGGGCGACTGGTGATTGGACCATTCAAGTCTATAAAGGAATTCAAACCTATACCCAACACCCAGAAGTCAATATTAATAAGCGTTCTCTCGCTTGGCTAAGAGCACATGCACATTATGATGATCTTCATCCCTATGAGGCGATGGAGCTGATTAAGCGTTTATGTGATAAAGATCCTGTATTGCAAAGAAAAGCATTCTTAGCGGCAAAGGAAGGGCTTGAATATTATGAACTGGCTTTGGATGAGTGTTACAAGCTACAGCATAAAAATTAAGAGTTCGAGTATCCAGTCTGAATGAGACCTGATTGATATAGGAAATAAAAGCCCGTACAGTTTTAGGAAAACCGAACGGGCTTAAGTGATTATTCTTTTTTAAGTCCTAGACCATTGCTGGGTCACTGACAGAATCTTCACCTGTTTCAACACGACCTGCAAAGCGACGATAAAACTTAGCATCTTGAGTACAAGTCACAGCAAAATCATACCATTGCCAAGCATCTTTCAATTCCCAATGCTGAATGGTGCTTTGTCCTGCTTTTACGGTTAGTTTCAGTGGTGCATCAGTACGATAAACCACAGGCGTAATAACCAACTCAATATCTTTAGTGCCAGTATTGTTTAGATCGACATAAACATTGCCGTTGGCAATATCATAGCAAACACGAATCTCAGGATTGATTTGCAGATCTTGATTACGATTCAGATCACCCTTGAAATGTCGATGAAAGCCATTAGGGCCCATCACCCAAAGATCGTATAAGCCTTGGTTATCTTTTTGTGCATTCCAGACATCATCAAGAGTTTTTCCTGCCTCTACAATGTAACGGCGTGGAACTCGACTTAAATTTAATTTGTCGTAGACATGAAACACCGCACCTTGAGTCCCTGTATTTGAAAACAGCAGTTTGACTGTTCCGTCATTCAGGCAGCGTGCACTGGTATGCAATTCATAAGGAAGTGCTTTTGAACGACGGATACCACTGGCTTGAATTGGCAGTTGTAAATTGCTTGGAATTGGAACATTGGGTAACTTCTGCTGTGAGCTACGCAGTTGATCGGCTTGTTCACGGGTTTGTTTACCGTTTAGTGTTGGTAGTACATCCTCATTTGGCGTTTTAAAGTTGAATGCAGAGGTGAGATCTCCACATACCGTACGGCGATAAGGACTGATATTACTTTCTTTTACGCCAAACCGTTTTTCGAGGAACATCAATACCGAGGTATGATCAAATACTTGTGAGTTGACAATCCCCCCACGACTCCAAGGTGAAATCACAAATAAGGGAACGCGGGGGCCAGGACCATAAACAGCATTGTCCTTCTTAGGTTGGCTGGTACTGCCTAGCGGTGCATCATGCACATAATATTCATGACGCATATCTGCTTGGCTGAGGGTTGATTTGCCTGCATAAGTATTATCTGCTTGCAATGTCGGTGCTGATGGAGATGGAACATGGTCAAAATAACCATCATTTTCATCAAAATTGATCAGAAATACGGTTTTGCTCCAAACTTCAGGCACGGCTGTTAAAGCATCTAAAATTTCCTGAATAAACCATGAACCTTGTACTGGGCTAGATGGACCAGGATGTTCACAATAAATTGAAGGCGCATTGATCCATGATACCTGTGGCAATTTGCCAGTTTTGATATCATTTTTAAATGCATCTAAAAACTCTTCAGGTTTATTGCCAGGTAAGGTGTTTGCAATGCCTTTATAAAGCGGATTCTTGGCATTATCCGTGGTTGCATCATAGGCTTTGTAAGGCAAGTTTTGCGCGGCTGCGTTATAAGGGCTGTTTGGTGCACCTCCACTTGAAACAGGATAACCCGAATCGATGTTGGCTTTTCTAAATGTACGGAAGGCACCTAGCATGTTATCGCCCCATTCATCTGGCATATTTTGATAACAAATCCAATTGATTCCTGCTTCTTCTAGGCGTTCAGCATAGGTTTTCCATGTATAGCCAACATCAACTGTTTTAGGATCGCCATCAATCCAGTCCCATTCATTATTCACAAAGGCAGTGCTGGTTGGTACTGCACCATTGGTGCCAGTTAAGTGGAATGAGCGATTTGCATCTGTCCCAGTATGCATTGAGCAGTGATAAGCATCACAAATGGTAAATGCATTTGCCAATGCAAATTGATAGGGAATTTCCTGTTCTTTGAAGTACCCCATGGCATAGTCAGTTTTATAGGTTGGCCAGTTTGACATACGGCCATTGTCCCATGCTTTTTGGCTATCTACCCAAGTATGGTTAGTGCCTGGTGCACGTTGCGCATTGTTGCTTGAGCCATCTAAATGAAAGGGTGTTAGTAAGGCACCATTACTGCGTTGCTGTTGCCAAACAGTGCGACCATTTTGCAAAGGAATAGTCAAACGATCTGCAAAACCGCGGACGCCTTTTAATGTTCCAAAGTAATGGTCAAATGAGCGGTTTTCCTGCATCAAGATCACCACATGCTCTACATCTTGAATGGTTCCTGTTTTGTTGTTGGCAGGAATGGCTAATGCTTTTTGAATGCTAGCTGGAAAGGTGGTCAAAGCGGCAGCACCAAAGCCAGTTTTAAGTGTATTTGCTAAAAATTGACGACGATTAATCACGATATTTTCCCTATCTTAGTTGTTCTTATGCCTATGGTGCACAGCGCATGACTGGTTTTTTGGTTTCATCTGGTTTCGCTGCGACCTGATCGTCGTTTGAGTCATTACACGCGGTGAGTGCCAATAGAATGGGGAAAACATAAAGACATGCCAGCCATCGTTTGGTTTTTTTCAACATCTGCTTCATCCATAACAAAGATGACAACACACTAGACAGGCCTTGTGACAGCACAGTGTCATCTTTATGACGATTCATTGACGTTTCATATGAAAATAAGCAGTAAAATGAGCTAAAAGCTTTTGGAATGGCAGTATTCGGATGAGACATAAAGCCTTAAGATCACTCAATGTAATTTTTTAAGTGATTAAAGCTGTTGCGAAGCAAGTGTGCATATTAAAGTCTTAGAAAAACAAGTCTAGTTGTATCTTGATTATCGTAAAAATTGGTTCTAAAAAAAATTTAATTAATCATCAGGTGTTTATCCAGATTCACACACAAAACAGGGGTGATCATTCTCTTATTTTTTGTTAAGATATCATTAATGATTCTCATTATCTTTTAAAATGTCTGACCCAATCAATTCTCTCTATCGCCAACATCATTCTTGGTTGTATCAATGGCTTAAACGGCGGCTCAATCACAGTGAAGATGCTGCAGATCTAGCACACGATACCTTTATTCGTATTTTGAAACGTAAAGATCAATTGTATTTTGACCAGCCTCGTGCACTTTTGACGACTGTGGCGAAAGGAGTATTAATTAATTGGTATCAGCGTAAATCGATAGAAAAAGCTTATTTGGAAGCACTAAGTAGTCGACCTGAGTATGATGAGATTAGCCCCGAGCAAAAAATCTCAGCCATTGAATCATTATGTTTAATTAACCAACTTTTAAATCAAATGCCTGAACGTCAACAGCAGGTCTTTATCTGGTCACAACTAGAAGGCCTTACACAGCAAGAGATTGCGACTCGTTTGAATATTTCTACACGAACAGTTATGCGAGATTTGGTTGCTGTACTGACACAATGTTTAGCGATCATGGATTGAGATTGACATGTCTCAAACACAAATTTTAAAAGAGGCCGCTGAATGGATTGTGCTGATTCAGGCATCAGCTTTAACAGAAGCTCAACAGCTTGAATTCGAAAACTGGAAGAGCCAAAGCGAAGCACATCAAACTGCATGGATTAAAGCAGAGCTTTTGCTCAAGAGTCTTGAATGTTTCCCTGAAGAAGGTTATGCAATTATTAAAAAAGGCAATCAAGCTGCACAGTTTCAGTGGACCAAACATCTTGTCGTGGCATGTATTGCGTGTCTGGGTAGTATCATTGCATGGAGTTCTGATTATAAATATTTGTGGCTGTCAGATTACAGTACGGCTACTGGTGAGCAGCAGAGTGTGACACTTGAGGATGGAACACAACTTCAATTAAATACAGATACAGCACTTGATGTTCGCTATACACCACATCTACGGACGCTAAGATTACATTACGGCGAAATACAGATTCATACCGCGAAAGAAACTCAGAACCCTCGTCCATTTTATGTTGAGACGGATAGTGCGCATTTACAGGCACTAGGAACAATTTTTAATGTGCAATATCTCAAAAATAAACAACAGCAAACCTGTTTAGGCGTGATTGAAAGTGCTGTCAAGGTCACGCTAAGTCAATCGAGAAAAACCACGGTAGTACATGCCGGAGAACAGTTATGTTTTGATGATACTGATTTTAAAGCATTGGGGCAGCTTGATCCGAATGTATTGGTTTGGAAAAATCAGATGATCATGGCATTTGAAATGCCTTTAGAGCAGCTATTTCAAGAGATTGGGCGTTATCAGCATCAATATGTTGATCTCGCCCCTCAATTAAAAGCATTAAAGGTCTCTGGTTCTTATCCTGTCAATAACTTGACTCAGTTACAGTCTGCTTTGGAATTAACTTATCCGATTCGTATGCAGCGACATTTAGGTGATCGTGTCATTACAATTCAGGCTAAAAATGAAAAAGGAGAAAAATAATTAAAAATTGTTGGCAGTTTTTGAGTGTTGAGCTGGTAATACAAGTTAAACCAAAGAAATCAGCTAAATCTTATCGCAATGTCATTCTTACTGCTGATATGAAGTAGAGCAGAAAAATTTGAAATTTAATGTCATATTTTTGGAAGTCACTTGGTAATGATTATTGAAAATGAAAATCATTAGCAAGTATGGATCATCCAATGAAATTTAAAAAGCAAACTTTAGCACTACTGGTACATTGTTTTTGTATCAGTGGGGCTTATGCCGAAATAACGTCATCTGTTCAGATATTAGATAAGCCAGCTGTGGAAAGGACCTATCAAATTGCAGAGAACCCATTGGGCTACGTGCTGTCGAGCTTTGCGGCACAGTCTGGCATTGTGTTGAGCTATGATTCTAATCATTTAAAAGGGTTAAAAAGTAAGGGAATATCAGGAAAGTACTCAGTTCAGCGCGGTTTTGACTACTTACTGGCGGATCAACCTTATCAAGTGATCAAACAAGGGCAAACCTATCTTTTAGTTCCCAAAACGAGCTCCATGCCCAGTCATGCAGAAAAACTGAGTTCTAATGCGAATACGCATTCACAATTAGAGCAGCATGTTAAAGCTATTGTGGCCATGCCAGAAATAAAAGTGAATGCCGAACAACAAAAGCAAAGGGTAAATAGTACTCATCTTGATCGAGAACAGATTAGCCGATTTAGAGGAACGGGTAATGGGGATGTGTTTTCCGATATTGCAGGGGTACAGGTTAACAGCTTACGTAATGAAGCAGGTGCAATAGATGTTGGAATCCGTGGCATGCAGGGTGAAGGGCGCGTTCCTGTGATCATTGATGGTAGTTTACAGTCCAGTCATACCTTCCGAGGTTATCAAGGTGAGAGTGACCGTACTTATATCGATATGGATTTGATCAGCCAAATCGAGGTTGAAAAAGGTGCATCTCGGGCTAAGTTTAGCGTAGGCGGAATAGGGGGAATTGTAAAAATGCGAACCCTAAGTGCCAATGATATTTTATTGCCGAATCAAAATGCAGGTGTCATGCTCAAAGGAAGTTTTTATAACAATAACAGAACGCCTCAAACCTCAGATAATGAAAAGGAGCAAATGTCTTATTTGCTGCACAATAAAATTTCATCTAACAATTTTCAAAATGGTGCTGGTACATTGGCGCTGGCTTATCGAAACGATATGTTTGACTTAGTCGCTGCTTATAGTAAGCGAGAAGTTGGTAATTACTATGCTGGAAAACATGGCATTGAGTATTACGAAAAGCGCGATATAGTCGATGTCGGTCCAGGCCAAGAGGTGGTGAATACCAGTTATAAAAGTGATTCTGGCATTATTAAAGCAGGAATGAATATCACCGATGAGCATCGTGTCGAAGTAAACTTACGCCGTCATGTTCAAAAAGCGGGTGAGGTGATGGCCTTTTACTGGAGTCGATCGAAAGTGATTGATCCCAACTCTCCACCATATGGGTATATTGATGACGAGTATGTTGAGCCACGATATATAGAAGATGCCTATACCATGCCACAGTGGTCTCTAGGTTCAGCAGCTGTGAATGCATTCAGCACCAGTTATACTTATAAGCCGAAGCATAACCCTTTGGTAGATCTCGAATTAGGTGTTTGGCATACCAACGCTAAATATCGCCAGCACAATGGCATGATTGGGATGAAGAATTCCAGTTATGGAGATCAATACTGGGGGAGTTTCCAAGATTATCGTAGTGGTCTGAATCTAGAAAATACCAGTAAATTTGATCAGGTCACATTGAATTATGGCTTAACCTACGATGAACAGCGTATGAAGCCGCGTCATCTGGTTGATCATGAAATTGCACGGGATGGATTACGCAAAGAGTCCTCAGTTTTTCTGAATGGTGACTATGCTTTTAATGACTTTAGTTTAAGTTTAGGGAGTAAATGGCATAAAGCCAAAGTGAAAGACTATGGTGATCAGTATCGACCAATGACACCTGTTGTGCATTCAGACTTAAATAATAAGGGTTATGTTGTACGTGACTTTGGAGGAAACATCGATTGGATGTCTCAACTCAACTATAAGTTATGGGACGGTATTGATCTTTATGGAAAACTCTCCAATACACATCGTAGCCCAAGTCTGTTTGAATCAACTGTTTCAGGTCAAACCTTTAGTTATGATCCAGACCTGCCGATTAAACCTGAGAATTCACGTCTTATTGAGTTAGGATTTATCGGTGAGCGTGACAACGTGTTTGCTCAAGATGACCATTTGAAATTTAACCTGAATTATTTCCGCAATCAAACTAAGGATTTTCTAACACAAGGTGTGCAAAGAAAAGATATTCCGAACCAAATTACGCCTGACTTTATTCTTCCCTATACAAGCTCTTATACATTCGTCAATTACAATCAAGTTGTAATGAAGGGTTTGGAGTTTGATCTTTCCTATAATCATCCGAGTTTCTTTACCAGTTTGAATGGAACCTTGTATCAAGCACCTAAAGTCTGTCCTGCAAGTAAAGCGGAATGTAATGAAGTGGGTGATTCTTGGAGTCTGATTTCAACTCGTTTGCCACCGCGTAAGATTTTTAATATTACGGTAGGCAAAAACCTATTTGAAAATAAACTTATTGTCGGTGCGCGTGCAAAATATCATTCTGAAAAGACCAACCCTAAAGGCTGGTTGGCAGGTACAGGTGTAAGTGGACGAGCTGTGACGGAAATTTCTTCTGAAACTTTAATTGATCTGTTTGCAAGCTATAAGTGGAATCCAAATGTTGCCTTGTCATTTAATGTCGATAACTTAACAAATCGCTATAACTTTGATCCTGGTACAGTGATTGGTATGCCGATTCCAGGGCGTACCATCAAAGCAGGCATTGAAATGAAGTTCTAAGAGATAAAACGATAAGGTTCTTAGCCTAGAGCCTTATCGTTGTTTTATCACAGTGGATTCATTCTATCGTCAAAATTTTCCAGTAACGGAAATACTAAGGCTTGTAAATCATCTATGTTCTGCAAGTAGTGTTCGAAATCACTCACAATCTTTTGTCTATCTTCTTGGCTGATATAAGGCACATGATAGGCAAGGAATGGAGGCAGTACTTCAAAGCCGACATAGGCGAGTGTGCCACGTTGCAATGATGATAAATAATGCTCTATCAGCCCATGTACAGAACCTTCACCAAACATATGTTCACGACCACCGAGTGTTAAACATAACATGGCTTTTTTACCACGCATACCACCATGATTATAAAAGCGCTTACCGCCATAAAATAAGCCAGATACGAATACACGATCAATCCAACCTTTCAAGATGGCAGGTACAGAAGTCCAGTACAAAGGGAAGCTAAAAATAACCAGATCAGCACGTTGAACTTTTTCAATTTCAGCTTGGATATCTGCTGAAAATTGCTGTTGTTTAAATGCATGGCGTTGTTCTAAAGCATAATTAAAATAATCAGGTTGATTCAGGCTGCCAAAATCATCTTTAGACGCAACAGGATTAAAGTTCATTTCATAGAGATCGGAAACCTCGACAGTATGACCTTGCTGTTCAAAGGTTTGCTGTGCTGTATCTTTAAGCGCAGAGGTAAATGACTGCGGTTCAGGATGCGCATGTACGATCAAAATATGCATGATTTCACCAGTTTAATATCTGAGTTTTTTAGATAGAGCTACTATGCTTAAATCGAGAAAGATGTCATAGTTCATTAACCGCCAATATTTACCATTTTACGCCAATTTTTCGCTGTTTCATGGAGACTGCATGAATCCAGAATTACCCGGTACTTATGTCAACCTATTAGTGGATGTCATACAAAAATGGAATGTATCTTCAGAACAACTTTTGTCTGGAACAGGGATTTCTGCACACACTTTAAATGTGCCGTTTTGGTATGTAGATTTCGATATCTTTAATCATTTATTGGATAAAGCAGCTTTGTTAACGCATGAACCTGCGATTAGTCTCTATCTTGCAGAGGAAATGCGAGTCTCTTGCTATGGTCATGTCGGCATTGCTGCAACTGCCTCTGACACATTAGGCGATGCTATCAAAATTCTAGAACAGTTCATTGGCTTACATTGTTCTGTGTTTAAACCTAAATTAAAGATAGAAGGTGACTTGGCTTATTTGTATTTCAACCAACCCTCACAAAAATTTAAGTTAAACCGACATGGAATGATGTTCTTGATTTTGGGTTTTTCACAAATTTTGGAAAACTTAGCCCAAAATAAACTTGGAATCCAGTTTAAGTTCCAACAAGACAAACCAGATTTTTATAAAAATACTCATAAATTCAATTATTCAAATATCAGTTTCGAGTGTGAAAAAGATTGTTTAAGCTTTCATAAGGCATCGCTATCACTCCCGTTAAAGACCGCAGATGCCTTATTGGCTCGGCTAAGCAAACAACAATGTGAGCAAGATGTCGATAAGCTTGCGTTGAAAAGGGATCAAAAAAATCGCTTGGATTCACAAGTCAAAGCCTTGCTATATGATGGAGATATTGGCTTCTTATCGCTGAAACAGGTCGCTGAAAAACTCCATCTCTCAGAGCGTACCCTACAGCGACAGTTAAGCAATAAACAAACGTCTTTCCAAAGTCTTGTAGCTGAAGTACGCAGGAATCAGGCGGAGCAGTTATTAAAACAGTCTAAACTTTCGATTGAGCAAATTGCAGAGCGTTTAGGCTATGCCGATATTTCCCATTTTTCACGGGCATTTAAAAAGTGGACCAATGTAACGCCTAAGTTTTTCCGTGAAGTCAGCATTGGTCGACTTTCTTCATAGAGATTAGCTCCACCAATATCGAAGGATATGGAAAAAAATCGGTGCAGAGAAACAGATCGAGTCGATACGATCTAACATACCACCGTGACCTTGAATGAGCTGTCCCCAATCTTTCACACCACGATCGCGTTTGATCGCAGACATGACTAGTCCACCAAAGAAACCAAAAATACAAACAATCAAACCAATCAGAGCCGCTTGCCAGTAATTGAATGGGGTGAGTGATGACATCAATACACCGAGTGCGGTTGCGAGAGCAATGCCGCCAATTAATCCTTCAACGGTTTTTGATGGGGAAAGCGTAGGGGCAACTTTATGTTTTCCAAAAAGTTTGCCACATACGTATTGCAGCACATCTGAGGCTTGTACTACCATAATCAGCCAAATTGCCAACCAAATTTTTTCTCCTTTAAATTGGGGTAAATCCAGATTTAACAGAGCGGGGACATGTGAGATACAGAACACACTCACCATAAGCCCCCATTGGATTTTGGCACTGCGTTCCAAGAAGTGTGTGGTATCTTCCAACTTTAAACTGGCAATTGGAATCAGTAAAAATACATAGAGTGGAATAAAAATCGAAAATAACCCATACCAATTGGTATAGACCAAATAGTATTGATAAGGAATAACAAAATAGAACGCAATCAGTAAAGGCAGATAGTCGCCACGCCGTGTGGGTAATAAACTAATAAATTCACGTAATGCAAAAAAGGAAATAAGGCCAAACAGGACAATAAACGCAGTTTTTCCTAATAGAATAGCTGCTGCCAAGACTATCAGCATGATCCACCAAGCATTGATACGCGCATTCAGGTTATCAATGACAGGAGAAGGGGCTGTACCTGCTTTTTGTTTGAGGATAAAACCGATACTAGAGGCGATAATCAAGATAACTGCAAAGATGCCAAACAATAGATAAGTTTGTTGTAAATTGTCTAAACTCATTGATTCTCAGCCTCTTTTAATTTCAATAATTGCTGCTGAGCATGCTGCAAGAATTGATCTTTGCCCGTGAGTTGATCAAGTGCTAAGGGTTCACCAAAGATGACAGTAGAGAGTAGAGGCAAGGGGATAAATGCGCCTTTAGGCATGACTCGTTTTAAATTAGAAATCCAAACAGGCACAACTTCAACGTCAGGGAATTGCTGGCTGAGATGATAAAGGCCACTTTTAAACTGCAGCATCTCTACATCATCATTTAAATTACGTGTCCCTTCAGGGAAGAAAATAATGGAATAGCCTTCTGCCAAGACATCTTTGACTGGCTGTAAAGGATCTTGCTGATCACTACGATTTCGTTGAATGGTAACACCTGAAAAAGTATCTTGAATCAAAAAGCGTCTCAGCCCATCTTTGAGCCAGTAATCTGATGCTGCGATTGGTCGTGTTTTGCGACGGATGTGGGTGGGTAATGAAGACCATAATAAAATGAAATCAATATGGCTATTATGGTTGGCATAATAGATCCTTTGCTTAAGTTCAGGTTCACAGCCGACCCATAAACTTCGAGCACCTGTTAACAACCGTGCACCACGACGGGTAAGAAATGCGATAAAACGAGCAACGGATTGCGTAATTATATTTCTTTTCATTCAACCTTCATCTATGCGTTAATTTATAAAAAAGTACAATAAATACAGAATACTGAATTAAGACAATGAAGATCTGTATTTTTAACAGTCTTAAGCAGCCTTTGAAGCGTATCGACCAATCACGACCCGTTTTACTGGATGGAATCAGTTGCAAGTTTAACAGGGATTGATCCAATTGTTGGGTAAGACGGTCTATATCCTCTGGTTGGTCCACCATATGCTGTAACAGGCCACGATCAAATTCAATCCGAATAAATAAATAATGGTGAATCGCTAATAGAGCAGTGACCAGTAACAGTAGGATCAAGATCGGGATACTTGAAAATAAAAATAAGCTTACAATTGATAAAACAAAGGCTAAATATCCTGATTTTAAAAGAGCCTGACTTTGCTTTAGCAGTTGGCTCACTACAACAAAATTCATTTTCATGGCTGTATCTCCTGAGAGATCAGTTGTTGGAAATTTTTAATTTCAGCAATATGTGTCTCACTCAAAACAATCCACGGACGCGATCGTTGTATTAAGGCAATCGCTTCTTCAACGGTAGATACGTGGTCTTGTAGCAATAACCATGCAATCAATACACTACAACTACGTGAATAGCCAAGCGCACAAAAAATCAGAACTTTATGTGGTTGATTGATTTGTAGTAAAGGTTGGATAAAATGGTCGAATGCTACTGCGGCGACCAACAATTGTTGACTTTGGACAGGGATTAAATCGAGCGTGCTAAATTTTTCATAATGTTGTACCTGTTGATTTACCGCTAACTCAGCACAGCAATCAAATAAGGCATTGTATTGTTTGCTATGTTCAGCAGATGGAATACGGCCTAGATACAGATCAACGCCATTGAGTTGCAAAATCAATGAGTCTTCAGGATGTCGATAGGTCCAAACACGACTATTTATCCATGCGACTAGAGAATAAGGTGCGAACAATAACCATGCAGCGACAGTCATTTGACCATTTTCTTGCTTTTGGAAAAAATGAGGTCTAACCAAAAAGTATGCTAAAGCAACTAAGAAAAGACTGATTGCTGGATATAACATCCATAGCCATACACCTTTAAATAAAAATGCAGGTACCAGACACAGCAAGGCACCTATGAGATAAAAACACCCTAATTTTAAATGTTTGCCTGTAATTTGCTGTAAGCTATCTTTTTGATAAGGTGCTTTAACGGTGAGAGGAAATAGCCATAAACACAGTGCACCAACCAATAGCCCTAAAGGAATATCAATAAAGTGATGTTGCCACGTGGTTAAGACAGAAAGTCCGATTAGAAAAGACCAAAGATGAACCAACCAACGATAGCTTGGCTTGATATGTCGACGGTAAAAATCCCAGAGAATGACCAATAAAACGATATGTAATGAAGGTGCTTGATTAAAGGGTTTATCAAAACCCATCAATACATCAAACCATAATCCAAAAAAACCATGTAATTCAGCACGTTCAAAACTGAATTTTAAAGGAAAGATTAAAAAACAACTTATCGAAATAATCTGGGCAGCAAATAGCCTAAGCGAATGTTGTTTTAATTCAAATCTATTCCAACATAACAATAGTGACAACCCATAAAAAAGGTCAATTGACCAATACGGCACAATGGTCCATGCCCAAAGTGGGATATGATGCTCCCATTCAAACACAATACTCGGAACATTGCTGAGGCTGGATGCATATTGATTTGCAAAACCATAGGTTAAAAAGAAAAAGGGTGCTAAAAAGACTAAGCAGAGTAGTCCCCATTTCCAAGTACCGGGCTGGCGATCTAAAATATTATTTTGCATAAAGGTCTTTATTTAAATTTTTTGAGCAACTGAAACTGTAAAAATCCCAAATTCATCAATACATTGATCTACTTTTTTAAAGCCTGCTTTTTCAACCAGTGCATCCATTTCGGCTTGCGAGCGTAACCGCATTACCCAAGCATCACCTTGACGATGTGAGGTAAGCGCACGTGCAATAAACTCTTGTTGTGGGTGCCAAATTTGTCCTGTGTATATCAGGAAGCCACCTTGTAACATGGCTTGATGAATACCTGTGAGTGATTGTCTTAATAAGTCATTATCACTAAACAACTCATAAAGCCCTGAAACAATCACCAAATTTGGCTTAGGTTTAACTTTGGCCAATGACGCCGTGTCAAAGGCATCACCGAGTTCAAATTGGGCAATATTGTCCAATTTCCGCTCTTGGATTAATGCTGTACCTGACTCAACATTTAATTCACTATAATCTCTTAATAAAACGGATTTCGGTGTTGTTGGAAGCTGACTGACTGCATCTAAAATATAGCGGCCATGACCCGCAGCAATGTCTAGGATGCGAACATCTTTACGTTGCTTGGTCAATGCTTTCGCATATTTTGCCAATAACTGCTCAATATGTTGTTTACGTACGCGAATGCCACGCCAACCAATCGCATTTAAATATTGCTTATCGATAATATTGCCAAGAATGTTTTTGCTTTCACCTTGATTTCTATAAACAAAATCTAAAGTGCTGCCTGAGTCATAACCAGTATCTTCACCAATTTTTAAGCCATGCGAGAATTTACTACCGAGCTTTAAATTACGTTTGGTTAAATTCCAGAATAGCTTTTTGATGGAAGCAGCGGGAAGTGGGCTACTCAATTGCTCAGCTGTCGCACAACTTGTACCAATTTTATCGGCATTCAATACATCTGGGGCCTGATAATCCTCAACAAAGCTTTGCAAGATAAAACGACGGATTTTTTCGATTGCAATATGGCGGTCTTTTTCACCTAAAGTATCGTGATAAAAACCATCTAGTACATGGAACTCTTTACGTGGATGAGGAAGCTTTTCATAAAATTGTTGTTGTGGCTTACGGAATACTACAAAATCTGATCCAGAGCATAAAACTTGTGTAGGAACAAAGATATTTTGTGCATCATTAACGATACGTTCTGACGCTGCATATAAGCCTAAAAGCATTCGTACAGAAATGGCTTTGGCAATTTGTGGATCTGTATCATAAGTTTTCGCACGATCAACATCATGCGTCAGCATATTGGCTTTTACATAGCTGGTAATAAAGAAATTACCTTTGAGTTTACTTAAAACAGTTAAACCTGCTTTTGCAAATGGTACATACAGTTTGATATCAAATGCGGGTGAAGCTAAGCATAAGGCTCTGATTTTTGGAGCATAATCATGTACCCATGTCGCTGCCAAAACTGCGCCAACGCTTTGACCAATGACGGCGATATTGGTTGATACAATGTTATACGTCGATTCAATATGTTGTACAAAAGATTGAATATCTTTCACACATGCAGAGAAACTTGGTGCATCGCCACGTAAACCTGGGGAATCTCCATGTCCGCGTGCATCCCACGCAAAGAAATCAAATTCTGGTAGGTTGAGCTCATTGACCAAATGCGCCATACGTCCAGAGTGTTCATGACCACGATGGAATAAGATAATTGCTTTTTTTGTCTCTTTTTCTGCAGTTGCAGGCCAGTGTTGATAGGCTAATTGGGTATCATCATGACTGATAAACACATGTTTTTGTGAGCTTTGCATCTGATTTTCCTTAAAGTTGAATACTATTTTTAATACGGTTATAAGTTGTCAAAACCAATAGCGCTGCAATAAAAATAAGCAGCCCATTACAGATATAAATTATTGAATTTATGTAATTATTTTCAATTAAATACGGGCTGAAACTGACAAGCACAGCAATTAAACTAAACCAAAATGCACGATCACTTTTACCCATAGGACCATCATAACGGCGTTCCTGACCAATTAATGGAGCCATAACGCCAGCATATTCACTCAGAATCGCTAGAAATACAACAAAACCCAATAAATAGGAATTAATGAAGGCTAAGCCCAAAAAACATAAATACAGCGCAGAATCGGAGATAACATCACAAATTTCATTTAAATATGCACCAAGTTTTGATTGTTGATTAAACTCACGTGCGAGCATGCCATCAATTGCATTAAAACCCATACGAACTAACATCCATACAGGAAAGAATAAAAACAGAATTAAAGGTTGTTGGTAAAGATGCAGGCAGTAAAGTGCAACAGCTAATACAACAGAGATTAGCATTGCTAAAAGCGTAACCTGATTCGCTGTAATCTTTTTAGAGTAAAGCCATTGTACAAATGGGCGAAGTAAATTCTGAAATGCTGGTTTTAATTGATAAATCGAAGGCATTGTTATTGATATATGCATACTTATATAGTGAATAGCATTGTGTGTAACTTTCTAATGTATGTCAACAGACATTGGGATAGCAGGAAAATGGTAATTGCAGAAGTTGCTAAGCACCATATTTAACAATTACAATATTTCGCATAATAACTAGATTATGTTATTTATCAATGTGTTAGATATACCAATAAAGCCGTGATTTTCACGGCTTTTTTTGTATGTCAACAATGCAATGCTATCGGCTGCACTCGATTGATATTTAACATCAATCTTCATTATGCGAAATCGAAGCGGAGGAGTGAGGAGGGAGGATGAGCGGAGCGACAGACCGACCCGACCGAACGACGACAATAAGATTTCGCCATGGGAGAGGGCGACATAATATGTCGTGACAGAAGTTTTCGTCCACCATCTCTAGTGGTGGACTATGGTCTTAAATTTAAGACTTTCGCGTAATTAAAAAATGCACCAATGAGGTGCATAGTTAATTTTTCATCTTTGGTGCCTAGTATTCTGGGTCGACGTTTATTATCAATCTGCTTTTTTTATTTCTTCGATATATTTTGTTACATCTTTTGCGCTAATGTCTTTTAAATGCTTGTAAATCAAGGCATTAATTATGTCTGCTTCTTCAATTCTCTCTTTAGTTTCGATAATAAAATCAAGTGATTTTTCTTTAATCGACTCTACGAATTCCCCACGAACTCTATAAGTTTTTGATAAGTCTGATTTTTTCATGTGATGTCTCAACATTGTTTAATGCAACAACATTATTGTGTCACACGTTGCAGTGTTGCGCGCAATTCTGTTATATTTCTGTCAAAATGTTGCGTGTGATGTTGTTGCACGTTTGGGGTTGGTTCTGCTTTGGGCTGAATTATGTTGGATAAAATCGTAATGCATATACCTGTTGATATGTCTCTCGTTGATGTGCGAGAAGACGGCAGATATTGCGTTTTCGGTATGGATTTATTCGATATTGGTATCAGAGTTGAATCACGCTCTTGTTACAAGGATGACGATGGCACAGTTCAACACCATGTTTTAAATCATCCTTACTCTAAGCTGCCGACTTCTTTTACCGAGATGGCTTTTAAATTTTTCCATGAGGGGACCTATATCCCTTATGTCGAACTTAAATGCAGTCCTGCGAAGATTCTCCAAGGTCATAACGTTTACGGAACTGACTGGATAGAGCAGGGAGCTTTAGAGATGCTGGGCTATTTGGCTGAGACTCAACCTGTGCTGTATGGGCTATTAGCGATAAGTGAAACTGAGGTTCGACACTTGGATGTAACTTATTCGGCTCGTTTACAGGATGAGAATCAAGTCCGTAAAGCTCTAGAGTTTCTTAGGAATTTATCAACGCAGTACATTGGTAAATCTGAGAAACAAGTGATTCATAAGAATACTGTTTATTTCGGTGCCGAACGTTCTAAACGCTTT
Organism: Acinetobacter sp. C26M; assembly: GCF_023702675.1. Taxonomy (NCBI): domain Bacteria; kingdom Pseudomonadati; phylum Pseudomonadota; class Gammaproteobacteria; order Moraxellales; family Moraxellaceae; genus Acinetobacter; species Acinetobacter sp. C26M. Next base: position 2,062,288 of record NZ_CP098478.1, on the reverse strand, counting down.
GCACGCAAGGTTTACGGTAAACATTGTGAATTTATGGACCAATTAGCAGACCTTAAAGAACTGGCTAAGAAGAACGATAAGAACGCCCAACGCGTTGTTGCCGTTATGTCTGACCCTGAACTTCAAGAATATGCAAAGGGTCTACTTCGTTTTGAAACTGGCGTTAAAGCCTTCGCACTTCGTGAATTAAATATACCTACTAATCTTTTTCAATTAATTCGTTATCAACGTGAAAATCCTTATTTCTTGCGTAATTTGTGGGTAAAAGCCAACCGTGAACTATTTAAAGCCCTAGAGGGTCAGACTATGAAAGCTACAGATCATGAAACTATTTTTAAAGAAATTTCTAATAAATTACAGAAAGTTAGAGAAAATGACGTTGTCACAGCAGGTCGTTCAGATAAGATTTTCCAGTTTTATCAATTTCTAGAGAATAAGGGTCATGCTGAGGCTAAGGCTAAGTTTGAGCATCAGTATTTTAAATATATTTCTGATTTGGTTCAGTGTGGTTTTACTGAGGAATACATCAGGAATTTGGCTTCTAGACCTGAAATCAATCTAGACCATTTCACAGCTTATACCATTGTTTTTAATCGTTTTAAAAAGGTTTCTAAAGGTGGAACGGTTTCATTGACTGAGGCTCGTAATACCTTTGAATTTTACAAAGCAATTGAATCAGAAGGTTATGACGCTGTTCGTGGCCGTTATAGCAAAGCTCAATTTATTCTGCTCGTTAATAAACTTAAGAGTTGCGGATATTCGAAGCTGACTCTCCAGAACTTACATGTTCAGACCAAGAACAACATCATTTTATTTGTTAAGCACATCGAAGTTAATTTCGAATCTCAATTACCAAGCAATTTTATCGAACCGATTTCTACTTTCAATCAGCGTGGACTACGCATCGTCGCATAAGGATTTTTATCATGTCAGCACAAATTATTTTTAATGCCAAATTACTCAAGATTGATGTCAAGGCTGATCCAAAGACTGGACAGCCGAATATGCGTCTTATTTTTAAATCACAGAAGTTTGACCGTGGTTTAGAGGAAATGGTTGATTGCTCGCAACCAGTCAAAGTAGATCCTGAGCATCATCACTTATTAGAGTTTTATAAGTGCTACCAGAACAAAGAAATTTATCTGCCTGTGGCATTGGTAGCTGTGGATGGGAACGTTTATTTCCGTACGGCTGACGATGGCAAGCCGTTGATGCTGAAAGAAGAAAAGCAACCTGAATTAAAAACTGCTTAAGGATCTCGTCATGACTAAGAATGTAGTTGTACCTACAGTTGCTCATAAGGTTGTAAGGGTTTATCCGAAGCAAGGTCAGATTGAACGTATCGTTACTAATTTAGAAAGAATTTCTAGCAACCTGCGTATCGTGCAATCAGATATTGATCTTGAAGATCATGAAAATCTTGTTGGAAGACAAATTGAATATCTAAGATTACAGATTGCAGAACTAAAAAGCCTTTACGAATCAAAGGCTTAAAATACGAAATTTCGTATAATGTATAATATGTTAATAAAATCAATAACTTAGGTGATAATCATAATGGCACAGTTTGAATATAAATGCAAGAAATGCGGTAAAACCTTCACGGTTCACGCTCAATACTGTGTCCATTATTACACCTGTGGGGCTAAAAAATGACTGAGGTTGAACGCGCACAACTTGCGCTTGAATTGCTTAATGCATTCGTTCCTTTGCTAGTGGGGGCGTTTCTTTTGGGCTTATTGGTCGGTGTTTTTTTCTTTAGTCGTCTTGCTGATTTTATTGATCGCATTGCTGATAAGAAAAAACCAAATCAGGTCACTTTTTCTTATCAGTCTGGTACTTACGAACAAGAATTATATCGCTTTGAAGACAAATATTACCCGTTAGAGGATTACGAAACGCTTTGTAATCTTCGTAAATACAAAATCAAACGGGTGTAACGAATGGCTTATCTCTGCAATGAATTGGTTACTAATTCACAAACGGGGCGTCTTGAATGTCTCCAGTGGGTTATTTACCAATCTAGCGGTGTTTTGCCTGAATTATCGACTGCGGACAAGAACAGTCTTCTTTTATGGATGATTGGTATTTTCATGGTCGTTTTTACTCTCAAACAATTAAGAAAAATGTTTGGGGCATAACTTTAAAAAGGAGAGTTCTTATGAACGCTAACAAAGAAACACAAAAACGTCTTGAAACATTAAAACGTTTCGGGGTTGGTACTGGTGCTTTAACTGGTGTTGCTCTAATGACAACTCAAGCGAATGCTTTGGATGTTACTACAGCAACAACAGGCTCAACTGCAAAGACTGATATTGAAACAGGTGCTTTGTGGATTCTAGGCATTGTTATTGTCATTTTCTCGGCTCGAAAGGTTATTGGTTTCTTCAAATAACTTTCATTAAGTGAGTGCTAAACGATGACTGAATCAGATTGGAATTGGATACAGCTTTTTGTGATGGCACTCGCTTTTTATCACATGCTTAAGTAGTTATTTAGAGGGATTTTATGATTTTTTTTAAATATCTACTTGGGTGTGTGGCTTTTTTTTTATCTGCAAATCTTTATGCAGCTACATGTCAATCAGGGATAAACAAAGATTTATCTGTAGCTAGTTCAATTATTAATTCCACACAAAGCTATGTATGTAATAACTCTTGTCGATACAAACTAAACTCATGTGTTGACGTTGATATTGAAGGTCAAGTCGGAACATGTGCAGCTACATCAACGGGCGAAAATTGTAATGGTTCTAACCCTGATCCAGTGCAACCGCAACCGACAGAACTTGAGTGTAATGTTGATTCTTGTCCTAATCCCAACGGTTTAAAATGCCCAACTGGTTATGTTTCAGGTACTTTTAACGGTCAGAAGATCTGCGCAAAAAGCAAAGATAATGAGCCTGATACTGAATGTGACCCTGCAACGCAAAATTGTGATGATTTACGTACAGAGCGAATTGTTCAAGCTGTAGATAATGCCAATGCTGATATTACTGGCAGTGTTAATAATTTAGGCGAACGTATGGATGGCCCGTTGGGTGCAATCAAGGATGGTCTACAAGATATTTCTGATAAATTAACTGCTATTGCTGACAAGATCAGAAGCGGTGGTACTGGTGGTACAAATCCCGATGGCGGTTGGGGTGATGTAGATACTTCACCATTCAATGCAGAAGTACCAATTCAAGAAACAGAAGCAAAGGAATTAGATTCTGGTCTATTTACTTCTTCTGCGCAATGTCCTGCAAATAATGTACTTTCATTGCCGAATTACAATATTAATTATCAATTTGATTATTCAAAAATCTGCGACTTTTTGAGTTGGTTTTCATATTTAGTGATGATCTTCGCTTATATCGTAGCTGCTTATATAGTGATTAAAGCATGAAGTGCTTGCTTGCTTTTTTGCTATGCATCTTCTCATTTAATGCATTTGCAGGTGAATATTATCCTGAGTCACGAGCTAAATCGTATAGGGATGCTGACATAGTTGGCTCATCGGGTACAACGACCTGTAATGGAAATCAGACGTGTTTTATCCCTGTTTATGGGTGCAAGGGTGAAGGAGAATGGTTAGAGACATACTATAAAGAAAACGGCTCTATTAATGCTGCTTACTGCAATTCATGTCCAACGGGTTTCGGTAAAGGTAGTGTCTATGATTCAGAAGGAAATTTTTTATATTTCAACTGTCAGAAACCTTGTGATTCGGGATTTAAGCTATTACGTGGCATGTGCCAATCATGTCCTGAGATTTACAAAGAATGGCGTGTAGATAATCCCGAAATTGGCGAGCAATGTTTAGCAAAAAAATGCCCTTCAAATAAGATGCTTGACACTAAAACAGGCACTTGCATTGATTATGACCCTAAATGTGAACAACAAGGTATGGAAACAATTCTTCCGCCTTCAGGTGCTACGTTTAAGGCTTTCTGTTCAAATTATTGCAAAAAAGATCCAAGTCAATTTTTACCAGGCACTCCTATGGAGTATCGATCTTCTAATTTTGCCGACCCTAATTTTTACCAATGTCGCCCTTATCCATCATGTCCTCAAGGAACACAAATAAGAATTAATCAGACAAAGCTTGGCTCTACGTATTACGAAGATGTTAAGTGTGAAAGCCTGTGCAATTCCGATGAGTTTTTAATTGATGGTACTTGCTATCAAAGATGCCCAAAGGATCACTTTTTTATTGATGGTCAATGTACAGATAAAGACCCGATAGTAGAGTCAGTAAATAATTTTAATTGGAATGTATCAGACGCATTTTCATTATTAGGGGATTTTCTTGAAGATTCTTTTATTCAGATTTTAGATTTATTTTCTGTATTCAATGATGGGCTTGATGATTTAGATGACGCGGTTGAGAACAATGTTATTAATCCTACTGGTGAGGAGTTGCCCGATTCAGTAGATACATCAGAAATGAATGCTGAAACACCTTTTAAGCAGCTTCCTGCATTTACGAAAGATTTCTTTAATTTTTACGATCAAAACTATTACCCAAACAATCCCCAATGTCCTGCTGATCGCACAGTAGTACTTCTTAAAACTGAATACACATTTAAATATTCAAAACTTTGTACCCCACTAGAAACTCTATCTAAATTATTAATGGCTCTTGTTCTCTACTTATGTGCAAGAATACTTTGGAGTGATGACTAATGCCTGCATTACTTATAACGATCTTAACTGCTTTTGCTTCATCACTTGTGGCTCGACTTCTTTTGGGTGCGGGTCTCGCTTTTGTCACTTATAACTGGATTAACGACATTGTCGCTAATATCCAACTTGAAATTGGTCATCTATTTAATGGCTTGCCTGCTGATTTCCTTGGCTTAATTTCGATTTTAAAAATTCCTCAAGCTGTCAGTGTCGTTGTTTCTGCACTGGGACTAGCTGCTTTCATTAAGACTTCTAAAGTCTTTCTCGGGAGGTTTGGAGGATGAGTTTACTAATATCTGCACCAATTCGAACAGGTAAAACACTCAAAGCAATGGAGCTTTGCTATGAATATTTAAATAAAAGTCGTCAGGTTTACACGAACATTATTGGTATAAAAATTCCGGGGGTTATCTCTGTTAGTTCCGATATTGGCGAACCTTATGACTGGCGTAATCTACCTAACGGATCTGTTCTTATTTGGGATGAGGCTCACGAGCATCCTGCATTCTCTGAACAAGATCTCTTAAAAAATTATAAGATTGACGAAACACCATTCGATCATTTGTTATCTGTTTTAAATCGTGAACCCAATATCACACCTGCAAAAATTAAAGAAAATACAGCCACTGTAGAGAAGCGTAAGAAAGAAGCACTGGAACGTAAGAAAGAAGAAATACGCGATATAGGACGTGCATTGCTCATGCATGGTCATCATGGAATTGAGATTATATTTATCACTCAAAGACCTTCTAAGCTTAATCCTGACGTTCTAGCGTCTGTTACAACGCATTTTGTGATGCGGCGTAAGTTTGGTATGGATGCTGCTATTATTTGGGAATTTGGCGAAGCTATGACATCTTGGTCACGTTCAACTGCTGCTACAGCATTGAATAAGACCTTGTGGCGTTATCCCAAGCATTTATACAAGTTCTATGTCTCCAGTGAGAACCATCAAGTAAGGAAGTCATTTCCGCTTAAATATGCCGCATTTGGATTAGTCCCTTTGGCAATTTTTGGCTTGGCTACAAAAAATTCTATGGATACGGGTTTCTTTGGTTTTTGGGGCAAAAAAGAACAACAACATGTCGCGCAAACCCAAGGTACACAACCTGATACGGGTGACAAGGTAATCTGTAACCAAGCTAATGCATATCTTCCTCAGTGCAAAGATTTGCTTGATCGAGTGAAACCCCAAACATTAGAACAAGGTGATGGCATTAAAACTCAAATTACTAATGTCGTTTACTACAATCCAAATGACCCATATGCAACGGTTACAAGTCCTGTTCAGCAGCTCAACAATGTTGATTTCCCACGAGTGTCAGGATGCATCAAATATGCTGGTAAATACCATGCAATAGATCAACAGGGTAATTTGATGCCACAAGTCAATCAACAAGTCTGTAAACGATGGCTTGAAGATGGTGAACGTCCTTTCGATTACTTCCGTAAAGAGCAACAACAGTATCAACAGCAACAACCTGTACGGGTACAACAGAAACCACAACAGGACGTTAAACAGTTTGATGCTGAATACATTGCCCGCATTCAAGAAGCTAAACAACAGGGTTTAATTTGATTTGAAAGTATTTCCCTTTGATTACTAAAGGCATGAATATGTTCTATCGCAGAAGTAACCAAAAAAAGCCGTTCAGGGGAATTGCGAGTCCCTGTAGCAGTGCGGAAGGGTCGCAAGGCGTAGTCTACGGATTTTTGCAAGATTACACCTCGAAATACGTTGAATGTCGTTATTGTGGGCGTACAATGTTATATTCACAGCAGACAAGACATACAACAATTTTTCATACAAATGCTACTGGGGGGATAGAGCTATGACAACTGGAGATATTTTAGGGATAACTGTAATCATCTTGGCTTTCTTTTTTTGTTTTGATCAAGTCTTTGATTACGTCAAAGAAAAGTTAAAGTGATTGGCATTTTCTTCCATCTTCCAAGCCGAGTGCTCCTGACCTGAAGAAAATAAAAATGCACTTAAGTTATTGATAGTTCGTAGAGGTTAAAAAAATGGATTGGCAAAATATTCCACTTTTTGATTGGTTTTTAATAGTATTTTTTTCTATTGTTGTAGTTGCTACTGCTCTCGTATTTTTATGGGCATTAATTGTTGGTTTGTTTGAATTAAAAGGTTACTGAGATTTCGCATAATGGGGAATATGTTCAAAGCCCAAGTGATTTGCCTGGGCTTTTATCCTGGTTCCATGTCTCACACCAGGTGAATTTATCCAGGGCTTTTGTCCTGGTTCCTGGTCTCACACCAGGTGAATTTATCCAGGGCTTTTATCCTGGTTCCAGGTCTCACACCATGTGAATTTATCCAGGGCTTTTATCCTGGTTCCATGTCTCACACCAGGTGAATTTATCCAGGGCTTTTGTCCTGGTTCCTGGTCTCACACCAGGTGAATTTATCCAGGGCTTTTATCCTGGTTCCAGGTCTCACACCAGGTGAATTTATCCAGGGCTTTTATCCTGGTTCCAGGTCTCACACCAGGTGAATTTATCCAGGGCTTTTATCCTGGTTCCAGGTCTCACACCATGTGAATTTATCCAGGGCTTTTACCTGGTTCCAGGTCTTACACCAGGTGAATTTATCCAGGATATTTTTATGCTGAGATTTCGCATAATAACTAGATTATGTTATTTATCAATGTGTTAGATATACCAATAAAGCCGTGATTTTCACGGCTTTTTTTGTATGTCAACAATGCAATGCTATCGGCTGCACTCGATTGATATTTAACATCAATCTTCATTATGCGAAATCGAAGCGGAGGAGTGAGGAGGGAGGATGAGCGGAGCGACAGACCGACCCGACCGAACGACGACAATAAGATTTCGCCATGGGAGAGGGCGACATAATATGTCGTGACAGAAGTTTTCGTCCACCATCTCTAGTGGTGGACTATGGTCTTAAATTTAAGACTTTCGCGTAATTAAAAAATGCACCAATGAGGTGCATAGTTAATTTTTCATCTTTGGTGCCTAGTATTCTGGGTCGACGTTTATTATCAATCTGCTTTTTTTATTTCTTCGATATATTTTGTTACATCTTTTGCGCTAATGTCTTTTAAATGCTTGTAAATCAAGGCATTAATTATGTCTGCTTCTTCAATTCTCTCTTTAGTTTCGATAATAAAATCAAGTGATTTTTCTTTAATCGACTCTACGAATTCCCCACGAACTCTATAAGTTTTTGATAAGTCTGATTTTTTCATGTGATGTCTCAACATTGTTTAATGCAACAACATTATTGTGTCACACGTTGCAGTGTTGCGCGCAATTCTGTTATATTTCTGTCAAAATGTTGCGTGTGATGTTGTTGCACGTTTGGGGTTGGTTCTGCTTTGGGCTGAATTATGTTGGATAAAATCGTAATGCATATACCTGTTGATATGTCTCTCGTTGATGTGCGAGAAGACGGCAGATATTGCGTTTTCGGTATGGATTTATTCGATATTGGTATCAGAGTTGAATCACGCTCTTGTTACAAGGATGACGATGGCACAGTTCAACACCATGTTTTAAATCATCCTTACTCTAAGCTGCCGACTTCTTTTACCGAGATGGCTTTTAAATTTTTCCATGAGGGGACCTATATCCCTTATGTCGAACTTAAATGCAGTCCTGCGAAGATTCTCCAAGGTCATAACGTTTACGGAACTGACTGGATAGAGCAGGGAGCTTTAGAGATGCTGGGCTATTTGGCTGAGACTCAACCTGTGCTGTATGGGCTATTAGCGATAAGTGAAACTGAGGTTCGACACTTGGATGTAACTTATTCGGCTCGTTTACAGGATGAGAATCAAGTCCGTAAAGCTCTAGAGTTTCTTAGGAATTTATCAACGCAGTACATTGGTAAATCTGAGAAACAAGTGATTCATAAGAATACTGTTTATTTCGGTGCCGAACGTTCTAAACGCTTTGCACGCAAGGTTTACGGTAAACATTGTGAATTTATGGACCAATTAGCAGACCTTAAAGAACTGGCTAAGAAGAACGATAAGAACGCCCAACGCGTTGTTGCCGTTATGTCTGACCCTGAACTTCAAGAATATGCAAAGGGTCTACTTCGTTTTGAAACTGGCGTTAAAGCCTTCGCACTTCGTGAATTAAATATACCTACTAATCTTTTTCAATTAATTCGTTATCAACGTGAAAATCCTTATTTCTTGCGTAATTTGTGGGTAAAAGCCAACCGTGAACTATTTAAAGCCCTAGAGGGTCAGACTATGAAAGCTACAGATCATGAAACTATTTTTAAAGAAATTTCTAATAAATTACAGAAAGTTAGAGAAAATGACGTTGTCACAGCAGGTCGTTCAGATAAGATTTTCCAGTTTTATCAATTTCTAGAGAATAAGGGTCATGCTGAGGCTAAGGCTAAGTTTGAGCATCAGTATTTTAAATATATTTCTGATTTGGTTCAGTGTGGTTTTACTGAGGAATACATCAGGAATTTGGCTTCTAGACCTGAAATCAATCTAGACCATTTCACAGCTTATACCATTGTTTTTAATCGTTTTAAAAAGGTTTCTAAAGGTGGAACGGTTTCATTGACTGAGGCTCGTAATACCTTTGAATTTTACAAAGCAATTGAATCAGAAGGTTATGACGCTGTTCGTGGCCGTTATAGCAAAGCTCAATTTATTCTGCTCGTTAATAAACTTAAGAGTTGCGGATATTCGAAGCTGACTCTCCAGAACTTACATGTTCAGACCAAGAACAACATCATTTTATTTGTTAAGCACATCGAAGTTAATTTCGAATCTCAATTACCAAGCAATTTTATCGAACCGATTTCTACTTTCAATCAGCGTGGACTACGCATCGTCGCATAAGGATTTTTATCATGTCAGCACAAATTATTTTTAATGCCAAATTACTCAAGATTGATGTCAAGGCTGATCCAAAGACTGGACAGCCGAATATGCGTCTTATTTTTAAATCACAGAAGTTTGACCGTGGTTTAGAGGAAATGGTTGATTGCTCGCAACCAGTCAAAGTAGATCCTGAGCATCATCACTTATTAGAGTTTTATAAGTGCTACCAGAACAAAGAAATTTATCTGCCTGTGGCATTGGTAGCTGTGGATGGGAACGTTTATTTCCGTACGGCTGACGATGGCAAGCCGTTGATGCTGAAAGAAGAAAAGCAACCTGAATTAAAAACTGCTTAAGGATCTCGTCATGACTAAGAATGTAGTTGTACCTACAGTTGCTCATAAGGTTGTAAGGGTTTATCCGAAGCAAGGTCAGATTGAACGTATCGTTACTAATTTAGAAAGAATTTCTAGCAACCTGCGTATCGTGCAATCAGATATTGATCTTGAAGATCATGAAAATCTTGTTGGAAGACAAATTGAATATCTAAGATTACAGATTGCAGAACTAAAAAGCCTTTACGAATCAAAGGCTTAAAATACGAAATTTCGTATAATGTATATTATGTTAAATAGAATATCTGAGTTTGTAGCCTACACAATATTGTTTCATTACGCGACATATAAGTTGTCATTTGCGACAGATGTTATGTCATTCACATGTCTAATGTTGTGCATAGCATTCAAATTTAAATTACAACTTGGGTATTACGGGTTTACCTAATTTGATGAACTTTTTTAATATTGTTACACATGCATGTACTTCATTGACCTGACTCTTGAAACTTTTTGGCTCAACTTTTCCCTATTTTTCATGCTGTCCAACCTAGAGTTCTTAGCAATTCTTTAGCTCTAATGAATGACCCTTTTATCTTTCCAACATATTGTATGCGCTTATCAAGCTTCAATGATCTAACATCAGCATCTATATCATTGTGAAGTTTACGCAGCTCATTTAGTAGAATAAAGAATTTCTATTACTCTGATGAAATACTACTTGGTTACTGTTCTTAAAAAATCTCCTGAATATTTTATGTCTTTAAAAAGAATTTTTACGAAAATGTAATAAAATATTTCAATACCTTAAAATACATTTATCCCTTTTCCTATGCTTTCTTAAAATATATTCATGAAGCTTTAAAAGTATCACTAGGTTTTAATTAAAATGTATTTAAACCACTCCGCCTTTATTAAGTATATAAAAGTCTTAGTAAATTAATCTTACTTAAAACCCTAGCTAAAAATTGATAATAAGTATCTAAAAAAATTAAACTTAGCTCTTAAACCCTTGAATATATTTTAAGACTAGATATTAAAGTCTTTAACTTTTAAAAATGCATATTTAGATAATAAAAACAATGACTTATATGAAACTTATACTCTATTTTTTGATTTTTTATGGAAAATTTTGGTCTTAAACAAGAAATATGGAAAATTGTAGTTTTTATAAAATTACTATATTTTTATAAAAAATTTAGGAGCTTTCGAGATGATTAAAAGTATCCAGCAAGTAAAAGAAGAATTTAATAGTTCTGGTATATCAATTGCGGAATGGTCAAGGGCGAATAATTTCCCTGCTCAATTGGTCTACCAAATATTGAATCACACACGCATTCCACAAAGAGGAAAAAGCCATCTGATCGCAGTGAAGCTAGGTATAAAGCAATAGAAATTTATTCTTATAGGTTTATATAAAAAAACGACTTATGTTTGCAGACATAAGTCGTTTGATTCCAATACAGAAATATTGAAACCTCTTACTCAAAGTATCTTCTGTATTGGGCAATTCGTCAAGCCCTACATTTTGTTTTTTACAAAGTGAATAAATAGGCTCGTTTCTGAATAGCAGCCCTGCTGTTTTTTCAAACGAGTTAAGGAAGGTACTCAACATGAAAAAATATAAAGATGATCCAAACTCAAATCTTCATGAGCAGATCGAACTTGCTTTTAAGCGGGGCTCTGATATTGCAGGTGTCTTGCACGGCATCAGGAAAATTCATCAAGGTAGCGTTGGTAAGCGTACCTCGTTATTTCCTAGTAAGAAAAATGCTGGAATGATACCTATTGAAAGTAATTTGGAATTAGCATATGCAATTGAATTAGAGAGAGATCTTTCTGTTGTTTACTATCGGACACAAGCATTAAAAATCCAATTAAGCCAATATGAATCAAATTATCCTGACTTTTTAGTTAAATACTCTGATGGCCGTGTTGAAGTCCATGAAGTAAAACCAGATAAACATAATTTGACGGAAAAAAAAGCTAAGAAACACCAGCGAATTAAAAAAATAATAAATTACCATAACATACAATATAAGGTAGTTGATAAAAATGATGTTGTGTTGGGATTTAACCAAAGTGCATTATTATATTTTTATCAACGCTTAGGAATACAATCGTGGACAGATCAGCTGATAGATAAAGCAATAAAAGTCATTCCTACTCATGGTCGATTACTATTCACAGAAATACAAAAAATACTTGAAAACAATAGTTTGCCTGTTGATATAGCATATTACTTAATATTTTATAAATATATTCCTATGCCAGTTTACATCCCAGCTCTAGTAGAAGCAGTCAGATCTCGGGGGCTACTATGAACTCACATTTGTTAATCCCAAAGATAGGATTAAGATTTTTGCTAACTGGAACCTCCTATGAAGTTAGTTGGACAAGTCAAGGGATAGTACGTTACTCAGCAATCACTGGGGGAAAAATCTACTCAATTAGTATCGAAAAATTTACTGAAAAATATCATTCAGGTGAGATCAAATTAAATGGAGATTTATCTGACTCACTATTAAGTAAGGAAAAAACTAGAGATCTATTGAGAAAACAAGAATACATTAAAACCGTGTTAAATTCAGTTAGTCATCCCTATTCATATCCTAATGTTTATAAGACAATTATCGATGTTTCAAGACGAATAAAGGATCATTCTCCCCCCTCGCCCCGTTCAGTCATGAGGTGGATAAAACTGTATTTAGATAATGACAAGGATCTTTATGTCTTAAATAAAATCAAGGCAGGAAATAAATTTCTTCGATTCAATATTGAAATTGAGCAAATTATAACTCTTGCAATTAGAGAGTGCTATTTAGAACCGAAAGAACATCGAAGCAGCATTGATGTTATAGCATTTATCAAAGCAAAAATGCTTGAGCAAGATATAAACGTTAATCAATGTCCATCATTACGTACTATTCAACGAAGAATTAAGCAGTTGGATCCTTACATCATATTACGAGCAAAAAAAGGTGCGAGAATCGCAAATACAACATTTAAAGCTGCTGGAATAAAAAAAGAAAGTCCATTTGTAATGGCAATAGTCGAAATTGATACTCATTATTTAGACATATTTATTATCGATGAGGAATCAAAAGATGTTATGGGGCGTCCTTTTCTAACTTGTGCTATCGATATCTTTACTCGTTGTATTGTTGGATGGTATCTAAGTATGCTACCTGTTAATGCTTCGAGTACTCTTGCAACTTTTAAAGATATGTTGAATAGACCACATAATGGTCTTCCAGGTGGAATTCCTGCTTTAATTATCCCTGATAATGGTGTGGAATTTAAAAACAATACAATGAGCAAAATATGCTGTGCACTAGGTATTACAATTCAGCCAGCTCAAAATAGAACCCCTGATGATAAAGCTAAAATCGAACGTTTTTTTGGGACAATAACTCATAATCTGATTCAAAAGATAAAGGGGACCACATTTTCAAATCCTCGAGAAAAGGCCGATTATGATCCCAAAAAAAATGCTAGCATTACTTTAACTAAATTAAGATCCTATCTAACTGAATGGATTGACGAAATTTATCATAAAAGTATACATTCAAGTATCAGTCGAGCACCCATACTTGCATGGAAAGATGCAGTTAAAATAAGCCCTCCTATTCTGCTCTCAAAATCTCAGATTGATGTGCTTACACGGAAAACTTTTAAAAGAAATATAAATCATGGTCAGATTAAATTTCTGTATTTAACTTATAAATCTCACGTACTGGCAACATTGTCAGCTCAAGGGATACTTGAAGTTATCCTTATGGTGGATGAATCAAATCTAGAATATATTTATTTTCAAGATCCATTAGATAGTAGTAATTATATTCGAGCTGATTCAACTGATCCAAGCTATACAAGAGAGTTGACATTGTATGAACATGAGTTAGTTCTCGAAGAAAAAAAGAAAATAACAAAAGCAGATAAAGAAAAATTAGGTGAACATGTAACAGATTTTGCACGATGGGCTTTACATCAGCGTATTCAATCGGATGTTAAGTTAAATAAAAAAGCGAAACAACTTAAGATTGAATTGCCAAATCATTTAAAAAATCTTTTGGATGACCCAATAGAATTTAATCTAGCTAAAGAAGAAGTATTTAGTTTCAGTAACTTACCGCTTATGACAGCACAGACATCAGACTTAGTTTCAGATAATCTATTCGATGAAAGAGATAACTATTCAGATTTTTCAACTTGGGAGTTTGATAATGAATAGTGATCAAGTTATTTTAGATAAAATTAATAAAATCATGCAACTAGTTATAGTTTCATCTGAATTTAATACAGCTTATAAAGGGATTTTGCTTTGTGCAGAAAAAAATAAAATATACGCTCAGCCATTTGGTTGCTTGTTATTAGCAAAGGGTGGCTTAGGAAAAACAACTCTCTGCCAAACTATTGTGAAAAAGCATCCCCCTACTTATCGGATTGAGGAGGGATTTAAGAAGTCCATAGTCCCTGTGTTTTATATAGAAGTACCCTCACCAGCTACTGTGAAATCTGTTGCAAGTTGTATGTTAAATGCTTTGCATGATCCTGCTCCATTTTCAGGGAGCACAGCGCAGATGAATCACAAACTTGTAGCACTGTTAAAAGTATGTGAAACAAGGCTGATATTTATGGATGAATTTCATCATTTGTTTGATCTTCAAACTTCGACCAAACGAATGAATACAGTGGTATGCAATTGGATAAAAACCTTGGTGAATGAAACTGGTATTTGCTTTTGCCTAGTAGGTCTACCTGAGTTTGAGTCGTTATTGAAGATTGATAGTCAGCTTGCACGAAGATTCTCACAAACCTTTAAGCTGAATCATCTTAAAGTTACAAAAATAGATGAACCAGGAACATTACATGCATTCCTTCATCAAATTTCATTAAATATCGAAAAATACTTAAATATTAAATTTGAACCTTCTTTAACAAGTCAATTATTAGCTTTACAGATTTATATAGCTACAAATGGTCACCATGCCTACCTCATGCTTCTTTTAGAAAGTTGTCTTTTCCAAGTGATGAAAAAAGATGAATATACAATAACGATTGAGGAGTTTATTAAAGCATGGGATGACGGTATTACTTCCTATGTAAGTAAAACCAGATCAAATCCATTTCGTCTAGATATGACTAGTATTTCCTCAAAAATAAGAAACACTTAATTCTGATTGTATGTCGAAATCATACTTTCATTATGTGGAGTAGAAGTATTGAATAATCAAAATTTTAATCGAAAATTTCTTGTCATCCCTATACCAGAAGAAGATGAATTCATTCTGAGTTTTTTAAACCGTATAAAAATAGCTAATGCTTACCCTTCACTAAATTCTGTCATAAAAACAATTTTTAAAAA
The DNA here is from genome assembly GCF_023702675.1 of Acinetobacter sp. C26M. Lineage (NCBI taxonomy): Bacteria > Pseudomonadati > Pseudomonadota > Gammaproteobacteria > Moraxellales > Moraxellaceae > Acinetobacter > Acinetobacter sp. C26M. The sequence continues at coordinate 2,047,077 of NZ_CP098478.1, read as the reverse complement.
AAAGATAAGTATTATCAATATAGTTAAGGGGAATTTTGATAAGTCAGTTTTTTACGAATTTACAGACTTAGTAGAAGATGAGATAAATAAATTGTGTATAACTAACAATAATAATTTTTATATAGTTAGTTGTCTCTTGATTTGTCCATATTGTATTAAGCAGCAAAGTTATGTATCTCTTAATGGATACAGAAAAAATGTGATATGTCCTACACACTCAATTCCATATATAACTAGATGTCCACACTGTAATGAACTGTTAGATTGGGATGCCGAAAAAATTGAAATTTGTAGATTCTGCAAGACTTCTGTTTATTCAAATATTAGTGATTATATTTTGGAATATGGTGATAAAATAACCCATAGTGATATTTTTATAATTTATAATGATTTTTTAAATTTGAAAGGTTTGTCACCTAGCAGGAGTGAGCAGTATAGTTTAAATAATTTGTATAAAGGATTAAGAAAGTCTATTGATTTTTTAACACAACCCGATTATTTTATTATAAAAGAGTTTAGAGGATTGTTTATAAGGACTGACATTCGATTCCCTAATTATAAAACAGTTAGATATGAATTTTTCTTGTTAGTATTTAAAGTAATTGGATTTATTAATAGCACTTCTTCAGTTGGGCTGAAGATTAGAGAGAGTCTTTCAAACATTGTGGGATTTGAGTTGGTTGATAATATTACTAATAATTATGATAAAGAGTTTTATAATTTTTTGAGTTATTACAATGAAAATTTTGGTCAAAGGAGAGTTGATTTAAATGTAAAAAAAATATTGAACACGAGTGATGATGTTTCAGAACTTATAATTAACAAGTATTTTGAAAAATACAATAAAAACAACATTATTAAATTAGAGGATTTTATTCATTTTTGCAAAAGTTTATCTAAAAATATAAGCTTTGAAGATATTAATGATGATTTTATTTATCTTCATGATTTTTTCCCTAGCAAACAATTAGAATTGCTTGATAAAATATTTTATGGCCCTACTTTTCTGTATAATTTTAATTATAAAGAAGTTTTGATGGGAGTTAAAATTAAAAAAGTAGATTTAAACTTAGTTGAAAAAAACTTTTAGATTTCATGCTTATACATTACCTAAAACAAAAATATCTGATTGATTTTACAGGTTTTTAATTTAAGGTTATTTTCCAACCACTCGAAATATCAACGTTTATTTTCACGACTCATTAACTAAATATGGAGCAGTACGGCTATCTTGATTTTCTGTTATTTGTTTTGGTGTTCCTGCCACAACAATATTCCCACCAGCATTTCCAGCACTTGGTCCCACATCAATCACCCAATCTGCTTGTGCAACGGCACGCATATAATGCTCAATCATAACCACGGTATTACCCGCATCGACTAATCGCTTGAACTAACAATCGATCTAAATCTGATGGATGCAAACCTGTAGTTGGATCATCAAGTATATACAGTGTATTTCCACGTTGATTGCATTGCAGCTCGGTAGCCAATTTAATACGTTGCGCTTCTCCACCAGATAGTTCATCGCTGGTTGCCCTAAACGTAAATAACCAAGGCCAATTTCCTTTAATAATTGTAGTGAACGAGCAATCGAGATCTCTCCATCAAAAAAATCACGTGCTTCATTGACTGTCATTCCTAATACTTCAGCAATATTACGTCCATTCCAGCGAATTTTCAGAGTATCATCATAATATCGTGCACCATGACATGTCGGAAAAGAGGCATATACACTTGGCATAAACAATAATTCTACACTGACAAAGCCTTTCACCTTCACAAGTTTCATATTGCCCTTTAGCCACATTAAACGAAAAACGTCCAGCATCATAATGATGCTTGGAGAGCTTCAAAAGTCCCAACAAATAACTTTCTTACATAATTAAATAAACCCGTATAAGTTGCCATACGGCCAATTGGTTTTTGATCAACCTGTACAAGAAGCTGTATAGCCTACACATCACCAGCTAAAGGATTATCTTCATTATTGTTTTCAGTTTCAGATTCATTGCCTAAATATGAAAGTACTAACTCAGGTAAAGCTTGAGAAACGAGACTAGATTTACCTGAACCTGAAATACCTGTAACTGCTGTAAGTAGACCAAGAGGTATACGAGCATCAATATTATGCAGGTTAAGCCCATCCTTAATCTTTCAAAAAATCACATAGGGTTATAAATCTAATTTAATCGAGTACTAAAAGAAAGGTCTAGATTTTAAGACACCAAATCAAATGGCATAAAGCCTTTACAAGTTGGCTGCCTAGAATCTACCATGTGAAAGGTCCTATTATTTCAGCACACATCAATACCTGTAAGGTCTCCTCTTTTAGCGGATTATTATATTTTAAACTCCAAACCTAGGCTTTTAATCCTTCGCTTAATTTCCTCTGGAAGATCATTTGGTGTTATTAATTTTTCTTCTTTCTCAATATGCATATAAGAAACATTAGGAGTTGAAACTTTACTTTTTCCTGAAAGATCTACACTTTGAAAGCTTGGCTTGATATTTGGAGCCTGTCCAGGCAATATAAGTCCATTTAACATAGGGAAGATTGGAATTTGAATTTTATCTTGATTTAAATACTTGTCTTTCTTGTTAAATGGAATAACAAACTGAAACATATAATTGGAAAATGCAATTATACATATCATGTAGGGAAATTTCCCTTTATCTCCGGTTCGTTTATATATCTGCAACCATAACTTGCGAAAAGGATTTATTCCGGGGACCATTGTTATATTTAAAGTTAAAGTTTTTGAGTCAAATTTTGCCGGTTCTTCGTTGTACCTAATCCAACGAAAACATTCGTTAAAACCTTTTAGTGCATATGCGGGCATCGCAGATAATGCTATTTTGACGAGGCACTTGTATACATTAATTGGTACGTAAGTTGTGGATGATGAACTGATCATTACAGTTTTATGATCCAATGGTTTTAGAATTTCAGATTCTTCAGAATGAATGATGACAATATCGCCATTTATGGCTTCAATGCGATCTCCACCAGATGATTTTGTGTTTGGCACTCCTTTTTTTCCACTTATCTGGCTCGTAGTGCGTGAGACGCCTAGAAAATTGGCTAAGTTATTTTCAAGATGCTTATCAAAATACGAGTTGCAAATATCACATTCGTCATTCGAAAAAAGAAATTTATTACCTAGAAGTTCAGGTATGGCGTGCGCAATCTTTTTAAAAGTTACCGCGGGGGCACTTTTCCCACAGTACCTGCATTTACCCTTTTCCCCTAGATATATTCTTTTGTCTAAAATCAGATTAACTTCTGATTTGTAATTTTCAGAAAAAATCAAATTACCCCTCCCGCAAGGAAATACAACTAAGATTAGTTATCATTCTGGGCCAGCAATTTAACTTCCCCACAACGAAACATCTCCCGTAAGCGTTATAAAACAGAGCAAACTATTGCCCCATATATGATTTCAAGACCAGTGTGATTAACACGAGAGACTTGACATCGACTGTTTCTTTTTCAATCTCATTCCATAAATCATCAGAGATGTATAAATCAGGATCTCTTCTAGAAATTTATAGCGACTTTGTTGAATAAAAAACTCACAACCATATGAATTTAAAACAATAATTAAAAATTATTATTTATATGTAATAAATCCATCATATTTAGTAAAGTATAAATTAAGTCACAGTAAGATCAATTATTTTCCAACCTTTTTGTTCAGCCAAAGAAAGGTGCTGGTTAATGTTATTTTTATGCACGGCTAAGCAAACAAAATGCCTAGGACGAGTCATAGCGACATAGATTTGTTTCATAAACTTAATTGTTTGTGGTTTTGGTTTTGGAGGTTGTTGATGTACAAGGTAAGTAAATATATTTGAAATATCATGTAACCCTCCAAATGTGGTTTCAACTACCAGAGTCGCAGCATGTGTTTCACCTTTAATGCTGTGTATAGTTGCAACTTCCATTTCTATATTTTTGTTATTAATTTCAATAGAAATTTTATTTTGTTCACAATTTTCATTATTGCTTTGTGTAGATGGGGGGTGTCCATCGTAGCTAAGATACTCAGGGATTTTTAATAAACCATTTAAATTAAAAATTTGGAGTATTTGCGAAATTGAGCTATCCCAAAATTCTTGATTTAAATTTTCTTTTCTTAAAATGGATATAAATAATTTATTAAAATCTTTTAATTTTGATTCTTTTTTTAGGTATTTTTTAACACTATTAACTCCGAATTCTTGTACTTCAGTATCTATAAGAATTTTTTTATTATTAATTTTTGCATAGTAACATATTCCTTCTAATACGGATTTGTAAATATCTTTAGAATGCCAATTTTGATTGATATTATCTCTTTTAAAACAATAAATAATTTTTTCAGGTCTATAATTTGATGATGAATTACATTTATTGAATTCTGGAAAGTAATTAACCAAAGATATATTGGTATCATTTTTAGCTCCTATAGCACCTACAATTTTAATAGGATCTGTTTTGAAGTCTGTTAACTGATTAGAGCATAGATTTGCGAAAGCATTAATAGCTTTATGTTGACTTGCACTATCTATTAAAAAAATAGTATTTTGAAAATTTGATGTAATAGCTGATGTTAAGCTTAACCTATTACAACTTAATCCAGAAGACAAATTGGCTATAGTCTGGTTAAACCTATTAGAGTCAGTAATATTATGATGATTCCTACAATTGTAAGATGTATTTAAAGGTTCATTACTACTTTCGAAAATACTTTGATCAGGATCCCCGAATCGTTGAAGATTAGAGTCCTGATTAAATATCATACTCAAGATATCATCTTGATATTTATAGGTGTCTTGCATTTCATCTATAAATACAATAGGGAATCTTTTTCTTATAGATAAGACTGTTCCTGCATTCTCATACATATTCGCACTTGCGAATTCAAACATTTCTCTATAGAAAAATAAACCTTTGCCTATTAATGATTTTTTTGCATTCACTAGGTTCGTATAGGATAAAGAATCAGATTTTCTTATAAATCCAGGAACATTTAAACTTAATTTATTATTTATAAATTTATATTGAAGATCGGAAATCTGTGCATAACGTCTATCTAGATAAGTTGTAGTACCTCGGGTTATTTGAAATGATAAAATTTTTGTACAAACTTCATCATCGACTTGATTTACGGATATATTATTCTGACGGCAATATGGTATAGCCAGATATCTATTTATAAACTCTTGGATGGTTCCAATAAAGTGTGGGTAGGATAAAATTGTTCTACCATGTTCATGTTTTTTAAGCCGAGCAATAATTTCTTCTTTAGCAACATTAGTATGACTAATTACACAAATACCTTTATATGGACTATTCCATTTTTTTGCTAATAAAATAAGTTTGGCAGCAATTAATGTTGTCTTTCCTCCGCCAGGGCATGCTTGGACATCAATAAAATTTTTTAAAGCTTCTCTTCTACTACTATCAAATTGAAGGGACATTTCTATTTCTAGTAAATTAATATCATCATCAGAAATATTAAACATGATTATCTCCAGTTGCAGTTGCAGTTGCAGTTGCAGTTGCAGTTGCAGTTGCAGTTAATTCTGGAAAAGGCTCTGTTACATATGCAATTGCTTCTACGATATATGATGGAAGAGCTGCTCGGAGTTCTGAGCTTCTATCTTTATATTCTCTTTTTAATATATCGACTAGCTTGTATGTTGCCTCTGTTTTTCCTGAACCTTTATTTTCAATCATGCCATATATTTTAATTGCTTTTGCTTCGATATCCTCAGGTAATGATGAAAATACAGAGTCAGTATCTGATTTTATTGATTCATAAACTGACTCAGCTAATCCATACTTACAAAGGCAATATTCAAAAGTCCAATCATTAGATACAAATGTTCTAACATTATCACCATCTATTTCTCGTTTCTTTTGAAGGTGGATATCTATTTTATCCTGTGTATCATAATAATCTTTCCAATACCTTAAATTTCCTTTTGCTCCAGTAGCTGTATTAGGAAGTTTTTTCTTCTTAAATCCGATTGGGTTATCATCTCTTGCTTCTGCGTTCATTGGCCAAATATCTAGATCTGTAATACACGCGACTTTGATTGGAAGTATTGAAGTTGTATTATTTCTACGATAAATCCTCGCGTAACGTTTATAGGCGAGATTACCTACATTCACTAAGGAAACACCATAATTTTCTAGAGGCCGATCTAGTAGTTCTGCGATAGTAGGTAAAAGAATGTTCTCTCCATCACCTTCAACGATTAAAACGCCTTTAGCAAAAAACATATTCGCTTTACTAACATCTAAAAATTTTTCTAAAAAAGGATAGTCTTCAGAATTGAGTAATGTGCATTCTTTTCGTAAAGGAAATGCCTTTCCATTATTCATGATAATTAGATTCTCTAAATGTGCTTTAGAAGCAAAGTGAGGACTGTGAGTCGATAATATGCATTGTAGATTTTGTTGATCTTCAGTTAAATATTTGAGGAACTTCATCTGAAGTTGTGGATGCAAATGTGCTTCTGGTTCTTCTATGAGAAGTAATGGAAATTCATCAGAATTCTGTGATAGCAGCATAAGTTCTGTTGCCATGAATAGTAAGTTGCTATATCCAAGACCATGAGATCTACCTGTATGATCTAGACCTAATGATAATCTTTCTAAAATTATTCGGAAAAGAGCATGCCTTTCTGTTTCATTGAGGTCATCGAATGCCTTACTACCTATCATATTTAAAGATGGGTTGAATTTTTTATCTTGAAATGTGATTTTATCTAAAAGAGATTGAATTTCGCCTCTTGTATTTAGAACTGCGCCATCCTCTTTTATTGCTTGATTTGCAGAAATCATGGTCCGAATTAGTCGCTCAACATTCGTATCATTTCCACCTAATGTTTTATGGTTTGCTAAAATTTGAGATAAACGAGATGCACGACCTGCTGATAATTCTCCTTCAACATCACGTAAAGGTTTTAAATACGTCGTGGAAAGATACATGCGAGCTGCTTTGTCTATTGTAGGTCCTTCAGCATTTTGTCCAGAATTAATATCTGTTTGAATAAATTGCCCAACTTTATTGGTTAATTGTTTGATAGATGCGGTTAGGTTTACGTATAAAAATGCTTCAGATCGGTGCTGTGTATTTTGGATATATGTGATGTGCTCTGGGAATATGCTTTGGTCATCAATACTAAGATCTGCAAATTTCAATTGAATATTGAGAGTATTTTTCCCATCATGGAAATCAGTAAGTGTAAATTTTGTCCACTCTGATGAGTTTGTATCTAGCACAAGTCTGATCGCATCAATAAGAGCCGTTTTGCCAGAGTCATTTTCACCTATTAGAAGGTTTAGCCCCTTATTGAACTCAAGTTCAAAATTTTGAAAAATACGAAAATTATTTATTTTTATGGTTTGTAAGTACATGCTTTACTCTAGATGTTAATTAAATATGGAATTTATATCATATTTTCTTCCTGAAAGACTAAAAGGTTAAGTAAATAAAACTTTAGATTGAGTTATTCATTGGATTTTATTGGTATAAAGAAGACAGTATTTTGCGTGATATGATGTGAATCAAGGATTTTAGAGCATGACTATAAGTGATCATCAACTCCCCCTTAAGCATGAGAAATGTTTGCTTTTTGGAGACTCAAAGTTAACGTCGTAACCACGTAGCAGAATTCAAAACTAAAGTTACTCTAGTTGATAAAGCTCATAAACTTTCTATACTTAACATGCTCTTGGAAGAATGTTACAAAATCTTGGTTTACGCAGCAAAAATATATTTATGCTGTATTGATTTTTATCTAAAAAGAAATTATGAGATCAATCTATGAAAAGTGTAAAAAAATCATCTATTAAGCTCTTCCCACTTTTTTAAGAGCACTGACTCTTCTTCGTCAACAGTTTTTTCTCCATTTAATATTCTTCTTAGTCTTGAATTTGAATTTTTTCTACATGCATTGACTACCTCCTCTGGAAATGCTTGTCTAGCATTCGATTGCGCAATTAACCATGCACTTCTAATTTTTTTTTGTTCAAGAGTTAAGTTTTCAAATTTACATTTTGCTTGATATAGCCAATCTTTTACATGATTGGATTGTTCTTGCGGTAAAAGCTTTATGGCTTTCTCAAGTAGTTCATAGACACGATGTTTATCGGTATCTTCTGGCATATAATCATCAAAATCATGTAATGAAATATATCTAAATAGTTTACTGCCATTTAGTTCTATAGCCAAAAATGCTTCTGCAATAATTTTATCAGCAATTGCTCTAGCATGTGTGGCAGCATAGACTGTCGGTGAAAAAGTTGGAACTCCCATTGTCTGTAAGATTTCACTAGCTTCAAAGACTCCCTCTTCACCTAAATATACATTTGTATCAAATAAAGCAATTTTCCCCTTTCCCATGATATGAAAGGAACTTAAATTAGAATCAGGATGCCATGTCTCTTTTACATGCCAATCACCTGTTAAAAATTCATAGTCATTGATATTTAAAGCTCTTGTACCACTTATGTATAGTTGCTTTGAGAATTGTATTTTTGCTAATTCTTCATAGAGCATGTCGTTTCACCATTTATGGTTTATATATTTAAAAACATACAGATATATCCAACTTATTCCAAGGAATTTTCATTCTCACTTGTTAATTTACTTATATTAATATCTAATCCACTTGGCCTGTAGATATTTAAAAGTATTTTTTGTTGTAAATTCTCTAACTTATTTTCAAGTTCTTTTTAGTTAGTAATACAATCAACGTAAGCTGTTTCATAGCCCGAAATTCGAGAATCTATAGCATTCTCTAAGTTTGCTAATTTTATACTATTATCTAAAAGCTGTTGAATTGAACCTAATTGCAGGAGCTCAGGTCTTATGGCATCTATCTGCTACTTGGTTAGAATCAATTCATAAACGGAACTACCTTTTCATTCTTGTTTAAGAAGCTCGGGGTTACATTTGGCTCAAGAGGGACATGTGTCAAATGGATCAACTGTACACTTTGAACCAGATAACTTGTTAATACATTTGGTCAAGAATTGAGGTTTTAGTACACGAATTTGGCCATGTGCTTGATTGCTATTTAGTGATAAGAAATAACTTACATGTAGACTTCTTCTCATTCCATTTTAAAAATTCACAAATTGGATTAATGCATTGAACTTCTAGTGCATGGAACTGAAAAAGAGCCTCAGAGCTGGAATATGAGTATTAATGTTTACCATACAGGCTGAGAGAAATTTTTATTTAAATAGCTGGAAAATAAAAAATAAATCTGGATAATATAATTTCCAATTTAAAAAGAATAGTGATCTTGATGTCTGAAATTTTTAAGCGTTCGATTAATCATTTGATCACAGATGATTATTCTAAAGAAGTTATTGAAAGCTATTTGAAATCTGTAGAAGAACTTTTTAAAGCGGATTATCTAAATTCAGACAAATCATTAGGGGTTTTACCTATACTTTGGAAAAGGAAAGATGCTCTAGCAACAAATGAGCTATTTGCCTTGGGAAAGGCCATTCACTCTCTAAAAGCAATGAATGGGGACAGTATCAATGAATGGCTAGATTCAACTGCAAAAACTGTTAAGAAACAAGCTAAATTTCATGGAAAATCAGAAGGTTTCCTTCGTGAAATCATATACTGTGGGTCATTATTTGGAACTATAGGAGAAATAATTCCTGCAAAAAAGGCTCAACAAGCTTACGATGTGGAAATCAGAACTCCAAATGTTGAATTTGTTGTTTCTTTAAAAAAATTTGGAAAGTCGGATAAACATAAAGAATTTGAAAACTACTGCCAGAAGTTGGCAGATATATTAAAATTAAAAGCAGCAGCTCATAAGAAAAATATTTCTCTAACTATTCAAATAAATACTTCATTTAATGAAGCTTTATTTAAAAGCTTATATAGAGCCATAGAAAATTCATCAAAGCCAGAAAATATTAATTACTATAGAGGAGGTGAGCTGATGATGCATTCAACGACTCTGACTGCAGCAGGTGTGAGTCCTAACAGTGGATCTTGGCAATTAAATCTGATGGGTCCTGAAAACAAGAATGAGCAAACTAGATTTGTTAAAAATATTGTTAAAGAGATAACAAATATTAAAAAAACTCTTGATAATTCACCAGCACATGAAAATGCTTTAAGAATGTTATATGTGAATGTGAATGAAAATTGTGATATGGATTTAGTCGAAAATCTTCTACAGGAACATTATAAACCTCTTGATTTATCTGATGACCTTGGCGTTGATATAGTTGTACTTCACAAGTCTGCAGTCTGCCATGGTGAAATTGCCGAGAAGTTTAGTAAAGAAATTCTGCATGATATTCGCGTCTTAAACATTAAAACTGATATCACTATATCAAATAGGCTTTTGAGATATGTACAAAATGGTGCAAATGCGGTTATTGCACCACTTCACTTGGATGGATTGGTTGGTTCAATTGCTAAAATACCCTTTCCTATAATAAAACAAGGAAATTTAGAATTAGATCTAAAGGGGTTCTATAACTTTCAAAAGGGTGTGTACAAATTTGATATGATTAAAGGAAAAGATGGCTATTCAATAGAAATGTCATCAGTTGGTCCTAGAGGTATTATTTATGAAGCAATTTTTCCAAAAGAATATTCAAATGATAAAAAGAGTTACGGGATCACCAGTAAGTTAATGTCTGAACATGATGATTTATTAATTATCTAATTTTATTAAAAAGCACTTCATTGGAGTGCTTTTTTGATAAAGACACAATTTTTCATCAACTCAATAGGGTAACCATTCATTGTATTTAACTCATTTATTAAAGAAAAATAAGTTACAGTCAATTTTTGAATAACTAAATATTATCTCAGGTCTGAGCTAGCAAGTATATATTAATTAGATTAATTCTAGTGCTTAATACTATTTAGCTCATACCATTTTTCAAGAGATCTAATCTTCTTCTACAATATTTTTTTTCACCATCTAGTATTCTTTTTAGTCTTGAATTTGAATTTTTCTACATGCATTGACTACTTCTTCTGGAAATGCTTGTCGAGCATTCGATTGAGCAATGAGCCATGCACTACAGATTTTCTTTTGTTCAAGAGTTAAGTCTCCAAACTTACACTTTGCTTGATATAACCATTCTTTTACATGATCGGATTGTACTTATGATAAAAGCTTTATGACTTTCTCAAGTAGTACATAGACACGTTGTTTATCAGCATCTTTGGTATATAGCTATCAAAATCATGCAATGAAATATATCAAAATAGTTTTACTGCCATTAGTTCTATGGTCAAAAATGCTTCTGCAATAATTTCATCAGTAATTGCTCTAGCATATGTGGCAGCATATACTATAGGTGAAAAAGTTGGAACTCCTATTGTCTGTAAGATTTCACTAGCTTCAAAGCGCCCCTCTTCACCTATATATAAACTTGTATCTAATAAAGCAATTTTATCTTTTCCTATGATATGAAAGGAACTTAATTCGGAGTCAGAATACCATTTCTCTTTTACATGCTAATCATCTGTTAAAAACTCATAGTCATTGATATTCAAAGCTCTCATACCACTATTATATTTGTGCTAGAGAGCTACTGCTTAGTATGAACTATTTATTTTATGTACTAACATTCCGTTTTTTAAATTTATAAGTGACTGATCTATCAATTTTTTTTGTCAGCTCAGGGTTGCGTCCAGACAATTTTTTAATTAAGACGGGAGGGCTATTAGGAGCCTTGCTCCATATTGCATCATTCTCCACATAAAGTACTGTGTTGATACGTGCATTCACAATAAAACTTTTACAAAGTTCCCTAGCTGCTGCGGTAGCTATATCACTTTCATCCTCTAAGCTGTTAATTTTCATATCTAAAACCTTATTTTGATTAAATTTGGTTAAGCTGACGAATAACATAATAGCTATTTTAGCCCAATGTCATATAAAAATAGTGAATTAAATAAAAATCTTTTTGGATAAAAATAGTTTTGAAGAATATATGAGGGCTTAATTGATTTTTGAAATATTTACTTCAAGCAATTGAATACATTGAGTATAAAAATGACAACTTATGTGTCGTTGACTGCTGACATTCTTTGTCATTTAAAGCATTAAGTTATTGATTATTAGATTGCAGAAATGACAACTTATATGTCGCATGACGTGTTTCTTACCACAACTCATCAATTTGAATCTCTACCATCATAATTCAGGTTGCTGACTTCGAGTTCTCATTCCATAAATGGCAGAAAATTTTTACAAGTCGGCTGCCTAGAATTTCCCAAGTGAATGTCTCCTGCTATTTCAGCGCACATCGTTAATTACGCTTAAATGCTAACCCTCTGATTTTTCAACTCGCTCAGGTTATAATGATGGTCTCCCAAAATATGGTTGATCTATTATGAATACCTCCAATGACCCTCTACACGGCAAAAAACTTGCTGACATTTTGGATGAATTATTGGATTACTACGGTGGTTTTGAAGGCTTAAGTCGTAAAATTGAAATTAGATGTTTTTGCATAGATCCAAGTGTTAAGTCATCATTGCGATTCTTACGTACTACACCATGGGCACGTGAAAAAGTAGAAAACTTATATTTGTATGTCTTACGCCAAAAAGCCAAACAGAAATCGTAGCTATCAAAGTTATGACTTCAATGCGCTTTCATGTTTGTTTCGGTTAAATAAGCTTTCTTCGAGGTCTTGTTCCATAAACAAAGCTCTTGCCCTGTTTTGTTTTTCATATGTGCTTGAGGATATTTTCCTTCAATCAGAAGTGCCGAATATCCAACACGATCATCAAACAGCATGACATTGCTTACTGTCTTGGCATTTTTAAGTTGACTCGCTTTTATACAAGCCGCTTTTATTTCCTGATCATGTTTGTTCCATGACTGCTCAGAACTTGCGAAAGTTACGCTGCTCACAGCAGAACTTGCCAAAAAACTAAAAATAGCAATATATTTTAATAAGATACGTTGTCTTATTGCCATGATTCTTGTCCTGTAAATTCTAATGTCTGGATCTATACTGAAATAATCTTATGAGAGAATCTAGCAATTTACACATGTTGTAACAGCACATATTCAGGATTACACATAGTTCTCATTAGACCTGTTCAGCTTGTTTTTTAGGATGTCCCTTTTTTTAAACTTGATTCGATTAAGGATCAAGCCTGTAGATTTTCTACTGGATTTAACGAAAATTTATCGTTTGCTCAGCACACTGTTGAACTTTAATATTATTTTAAAATTAGTTAACTCTTTCATATTCCGAATGACATTAAGAGGTAAAAATCATGACTGAGAAAGTTGCTATTGTTACAGCCGCTGGAAGTGGTATGGGCGCAGCTGTTGCAAAAAAACTAGCAGAGGATGGATACAAAGTTGCAATTCTATCTTCATCAGGTAAAGGTGAAATTCTTGCAGAACAACTGAATGGCTTAGGCATTACTGGTTCTAATCAATCAATCCAAGATATTCAACGCCTTATTGATGCAACGCTGGCTCGTTGGGGACGTATAGATGTTTTAGTTAACAGTGCTGGACATGGCCCACGCAAAGGAATTTTAGAGTTAACCGACCAAGATTGGCATGATGGTATAGATACTTATTTTCTCAATGCTGTACGTCCTATTCGTTTAGTAATTCCAATCATGCAACAACAAAAACACGGCGTGATTGTCAACATTTCCAGTGCATGGACTTTTGAGCCAAGTTCACTATTTCCAACGTCTGCAGTTGCTCGTTCAGGATTAGCAGCTTTTACCAAGATTTGTGCAGACACATATGCTGTTGATAATATTCGTATTAATAATGTCTTGCCTGGGTGGATCGATAGTCTACCAAAAACAGACGAACGCGCTAATAGTGTTCCAATGAAACGATATGGTTCAACAGAAGAGATTGCAGCTACAGTCGCTTTCCTTGCGTCGGATGGCGCGGCCTATATCACAGGACAAAATATCCGAGTAGATGGTGGCTTAACTCGCTCTGTATAATGATTTTGAATAAAAATTTGAAGGGATAAATTATCTATATATTATCCCTTTAAAATAAAAACTGATCTCATCAGGATAATCAGTATCAGTTTTTATTTTTGCTTAGTACCTAAATATTCGATACACCACTGCCAAATTTTATCGACTGTGCTATTCGGATGCGAGCTTTTCTTTCTGACAAGATAATAACTTGCTTCGACAGTTTTTGTTTCCAGAGTGACTTGTATGAGTTTTCCTGATTGAATATCAGCATCCACAAATGCTCGGCATACTAAAGCTACTCCTTGCCCAGACAAAGCAGCATCTATTGCCAACGCTGTTTGATTAAATACAGCTCCAGCTAATTTCGAATTAGTGTTCAGAAAATTTGACCAATGATCATGGGCATCATGTAGCAATGGCATACGAATCAACTGTTCAAGTTCAAGAGGAAGCGTTAGATCCCTAACAAAATCAGGACTCGCTACAGCAATAAGTTCTTGATGAAACAATAATTGTGCTTCTAGATTTTCTGGAAATGATTGTTGGGTAAGCCTTATCGCGATATCAACTTGATCGCGATCAAAGTCTGATATCGCTTCAGTTGCAAGTGTGCATAAATTTATTTCAGGTAGTACTGCATGAAAATCACCTAATCGAGGGATCAATATTTTGGTCGCAATCGTTGGTGTCACACTTATAGTTACACGATCTGGCTGGTCTAGCAGTGATTCTGTTGATTCAGCAATAATATCAAAAGCACGCGTTATATCGACCAGATACTTTGTTCCTTCAGGCGTCAAAGACAATCCCCGAGGAAGTCGTTGAAATAAAGTAACCTTGAGATGTTCTTCTAATGCTCGAACCTGCTGTGCGATTGCACCCTGAGTCACTCCCAATTCATCAGCAGCAGCACGAAAACTTAACTTTCTCCCGGCTGTTTCAAATGCACGTAAGGCATTTAAAGATGGAAGTTTTCTACGAGATACCATAAACACATAAGAAAGTAGTTTTTCTACACTCTAATTTTTTTGTTGATCGTATACAAGCTTTATGCATCATCCATGATTGCATAAAGCTCTTTATATTCATTTTACTCTTACAAAATTGCTGTACTTCCCCGCTATTTAAGAAGTCATAAAACACTTACAGCTCTTTTGCTATGTAATCTTGCCTCAGCAACATCTAAATCTGGCACCTCTACAGATGGTAGTATGGAATCTTGTTCAACTTGTTTATTGATACTTAAATCTTGATTGGCCTTTTCTGATTTAGCTTTAACCTTTTGCTCACGCAATCCTTTAGCTGGTGCCCATTGCAAAATTGGTAAAGCTCGAGCAACAGCAAGCAAAATACGCTCATTCAATGCTTCACTTTTGACCGTATATTCAGGTGCAAAGTCTCGATCTGTTGCATAAACGCCTATAGGCAAAGTCTGCGCCTGAAAAAAACTAAACAAAGGGCGAAGTTGATGCTCGAGTACTAAAGCATGGCGATCACTTCCACCCGATGCTGCCAATAATACTGGGACATCCACTAAAGCGGTCTGCTCAACAAAATCAAATAAATGTTTGAACAGCCCTGTAAAAGAAGCACGATAAACTGGCGTACCAACAATTAAAGCATCAGCAGCTTCAATAGCAGCCAGATCATCTTGTACTTGTTTGGGTAACTGACTTCGATAAATTGCACCACCCAACAAAGGCCCAATCTCACTGAGTTTTACAAACTTCACATTTATTTCTATTGCTTGTGCTAATTCATCCAAAATAGTTTGAATCAAGCTTTCAGTTTTTGATGGGCTGTTAAGACCACCTGAAACTGCGACGATGTTGAGAGGTTTATCATTTGAATATGACATATTTGGCCTTTAAAAAATAAAACGATGACTAATATGGAATAAACCAAGACTTCTATTTAAAGCCTTGGTTGAATAGGATCGAGTGTGATCTAGGCAATACGGTACTTTGACTCTTCTGGAATACGCTGTAACGCCTGACGTTGATTTTTAAAATGTGGTAGAACATGTTCACCCAAGCGATAAGCTTCTTCTAAATGCGGATAACCGGCTAAGAAGAATAAGTCGATTCCGATACTGTTATATTCCTTGATGCGTTCAACAATTTGTTGATAGCTCCCTACCAAAGCAACACCTGGTGGGATACCAATGTAGCCAAAGCCAGACCAAACATTGGGATGAATGAAGAAATCATTCACATTTTTACTGCCATCTTTATCCGCATATTCTTTTTCAAAGCTAAGTACCCGCGCTGATCTGAGCCCTGCATGGGCTGCTGATGCATGTAAACGTTGCTTCTCTGCTGCCTCATCTAGATAACGTTGTGCCTCTGCCAAAGCTTCCTGTTCACTACGGCGAGCAATCGTATCGATAGATAAACCAAACTTAATATTGTCACGTCCATATTTTGCAGCACGTTTACGTACATCAGCGATAAGTGCTGCAATTTCACTTGGTTTTTCGGCACGCATTAAATAATAATCTGCGTGCTTTGCACCAAACTCACGTGCGGCTTCAGAAGAACCTGCCGTACAAATGATGGGTAACTCTGCTTTATTGAGTGGATATTTTAATCCTCCACCCTCAGCAGAATAATATTTACCTTGATAATGGAAGGATTCGTTATACCAATAGCCTTTTACAACATCGAGAAACTCGGTTGCGCGGATATAGCGGTCATCGTGTGGTGTAGCATCGCCAACTTGACGCTGAATCACCTCAGATCCACCATTAATAATATTCCATACGAGGCGGTTACCTGTTGCACGCTGATAGGTTGCTGCACTTTGTACTGCATTGTATGGACTAAAGTGATAAGGCTGGAATGCAGTCACAAAATTTAGTCGCTTGGTTTCTCTGGCCAATAGCGAACAAACCGTCCAAGGTTCCTCTCCTGTTGGTGCATTGACCATCAAAGCACCTGCGAAGCCATTGATTTCTGCTGCACGCGCCACCTGTGCTAAATAGTCAATATAGGTAAAGTCATCACCCACTTGATAGTTGGATGTTGCTCCAGTATTTTCCACGCCAGATACCCGCGCCCAATCACCACGATTACGAGGATCGCCTGCCAAAAACTCAGCCTCACCATGCAAAGGTAAACGAGTAAAAAATTCAATTCCCATGATGTTCTCCGTATAACAGTTAGAATTTGGCTGTGAGAGAAACACCAACTTGGCGTGGGTTTCCGTAGGTTAAAACATATTGTCCTGCTGGGCCATTTGGACGGCCGTGTACCTGATATTCTTCGTTTAGCAAATTCTTAACATAGGTATTGACCTGATATTTATTATTTGCGCTGTGATAACCAATATTGGCATTCCACAAGGTATACGATTTTTGGCTTAGGATTGGATCAACCGAATAGTCTTGGCGATTCACCAAGAAATATTCACGGTCACGATAGCTTGCGTCAGTACCAACAACGATACGAGCACCATCATTTAAATTGAAGGTGTATTCACCACCAACACCGATGGTATATTTTGGTGAACGGACTAAACTGTTGCCAGTATTGTCAGCATTGACCACATTGGTTACTGGGTTCTTGTCAACGAAGTCAGTATATTCACTATCTAAATAAGCGCCTGCAAAACGTAAACGTAGATTTTCAGTGGCTAAATAATCAAGCTCTAACTCTGCACCTTTAACTTCTGCTTTGGGTCCATTAGCTAAAACTGAAGTAACACCGCCCCCTTGTCCCTCTGTTGCAACTAGTAAGTTGGTTTGGATATCTTTATAGTCGTAATAGAAGATATTGGCATTTGCGACTAAATCCCCATCCAATAAGCTAGACTTCAAACCGAGTTCGTAACTGTTTAAATATTCAGGGTTAACGTCCGCAAGTTGGGTTAGGCTACTGGATAAACCAGTATTAAAACCACCTGAACGGAATCCACGTGCAAATCTGAAATAAGTATTTAAATCAGGTGTAATTTCATATTCTGGTGTAATGTCATAGGTCAACTCATTCCATGTTTTCTTACGGCTTGTTGAACCATTCGCATTTGGAGTTGGGTTATAGACGGCATTGCTATACCCCTCTTTTTTCCACCAACTACCTTTTGTATAGTCACCTGTTGTAATCTGAGTCAGATCGAGATCAATATCTTTTTCTTCACTGGTCCAGCGTAGTCCACCAGTCACCTTAAATTTATCTGTAAATTTATAGGTACTATTTCCAAATATGGCAAAGCTTTGTGTGGCTTGGTTATAAGTGATGTCTCTAAATGCTGTGGTTGATGCCGTCTGTGCAGCAGTACCATTTGGCAGCGTTTTCTTGACCCGTGCACCAACACCCGTAGAATCTAAATCTTCGTTAAAATAATGTAATCCTGCAATCCAACTTAAACGTTTGTTTGCATCGGATGAAATTCGAAATTCTTGGCTATATTGACGCCATTCATTATCGCTATAACTACGTGCAACGTCATAAGGTGTGTAATCACCATCTGAAATCGACTTTTGTGTAGTCTTGTCAAAAGCAGTAATTGAGGTAAAGCTGTGACCTCCTCCCAAATCACCATTTAAAGTGAGTGAAGCACCATCATGCTGAATTTTATTACTTTCATCTAAATCTAAATTGGTGTTACGTCCCTCTGGTCTTTCATAAATTCCCCAGTATTTCCCAATACTTAAGGAACCATTGTTTCCTAAACCATTATAGGTTTGGCTATGTAAATTGACTAATGCATTCCATTGGTCATTCACTTTACCTAAAATCTGGAAACGGAAAGATTTCTTATCAACATCACCATAATCTTCACCATTGGCTAAATTCTTTGCATAGCCATCACGATCTTCAGAATAAAAAGCTCCCCGTACCGCAATATTGTCTGAGACTTTGCCATTGGCAGCCCCCTCAAAAGTACGTAGGTTATGATCACCTACACCTATCGTTGCATAGCCATTTGGTTTTTCTGAGAAAGTTGGTCGTTTGGAAATATAATTAACCGCACCTGCTGTAGTATTTTTACCGTAAAGCGTCCCTTGTGGCCCACGTAGAACCTCGATACGCTCTAGATCAAATAAGTCTCCTGCACCTGCAACGGGAGCATTCAAATAAACACCATCTGCATAAATTCCAACTGGAAATACAGTCGATGCCGCAACATCCCCTGTACCCAAACCGCGGATATACCAACGTGGTCGACTATCACCATCTGGATTTTCCGCTGCTGCATTCGGTGTATACGTTAAAACATCACCAATAAAGGTTGAGCCCTTGGCAGCCAAATCTTTACCAGAAACAGCCGTAATCGCAGTTGGAACTTTTTGAATATTTTGTGCTCGATATTGTGCTGTTACAATCACATCACTTAACTTTTTGACATCTTTTGCATTGACCACCTGTGCCTGTTGCTCAGCTGTGATGCCTGTATCGATCTCTTCATTTGCCAAAGCCAATGTCGAAACACTCGCTGTTACTCCCCACATAGCAGTTAAAATACTCTGCCTAATTTTTGTGACCTTAAACATGGTGACTCCATTTAAATAAATCTATTCTTATATTGGCAACTTCTATGCCACTTAATTTATTTTATAAATTTCAGTATCTTAAGAAATAAAAGTAAAACTTGCGATCAGATTTTGCTGATAGATAAACATTTTTTCTTATGTTGTTGTTGTTATTCCAACATTGTTTGTTTTTGAAAAATGAAAGAAAAAAATAGCCATACAACTGTATGACTATTAAGAATTCGAAATATTCATGTATTTAAAATTTATAACTAAATTGTCCCTGCACCGTTAACGGACGCATCGGCTGCAAGAACTCACTATTTGCCCCAGCTAAACCATTCACAAAATTACGTTCATTGGTTAAATTCAGAATATTTAAGCCCACTGTCCATTGGGGTTGTCGATAATATAATCCCAAATCTAAATTATAGTTATTTGGAACTTTAACCGTTTGACTTAAATTGGTATACCAGTTACTGGTCCACCAACCTGACAGATTTACACCAAAACCTGATTGATGTTGATAATCTACATAAGCACTGGCAGAGTATTTCGGAATTCCCGCTGCATCATAACGACCAGCTTTGCGCTGGTTTAACCCATTACTGTCCCCCCAAACAGTCGCATTATCTGCATGGAAGCCAAAGGGAGAAAATCCAGCTGGAATAATTGAGCTATATTCCGCATTCAAATAAGTTAAGTTTCCACCTATCGCAATATTTTTTTGCAGTTGCCAGCGTAGTGAAGATTCAATCCCTTTCACTTCAAAGCGTGCCATATTGCCATTGGTATCAGGTGATAAATCTCGCTTCTGCTCAAATCCGCTTAATGTGAGAAATAGTTGATCGATAATCGGCTCATATTTAAATCCTAATTCCTTTAATTCACTTTGACTGTCAAAAGCTAAAGGATTGAGCTGATTGCCTGCACCCCAAATGAGAAATGGGCCAAAAACACCTGTGTTGAGTGCAGTGCTCTTGTCATAAGTAAAATACAGGGTAGTTTTTTCTGTCGGCTTGATAAATGTACTGGCTTGATAACTGAGCAAACTATATTTATTACGATCTGAACGGACATCTGTCGGCACTAAGACCAACGGGTTTTCAAGTTTGGCTTTGATTGAACTATGATTAATCCCAAGATTAATGCCAAACACATCATTAAAAGTAAAATTCTGCTGAGTAAACACACTCCATGTATCCCAAGACCCTGTTCCTGTATAAACAGCACCACCTCCATTGGGAGGGAAACCCCCTTTTTCAGCATATAAGCCATGGCCGACTGGATACATTCTTGGCAGATTTAAATAACCAAAGTATTGAGAATATTTAGGAACACCCGCCTGTCCAATCCAGCCTCCTGTTGAACTGCTATTGTTAACCAAGCCCAGTAAATCCCCTGGATTTTTTTGAGAAGGATCATTGGTCAGATCATAAGGGTTAATATTAAAACTATTATTGGCTGCTAAAGAAGTAAACTCTTCACGGCGAAATGCTCCTCCAGTACTGCCTTTATTATTCACTCTCAGGCCAAACAATTCGAAATCATAATCTGCGAGGAATTCTAGGCGATTATCAAATAACTCATGCTCCAGATCAGTAAAGAAACTCCCAACCGAATCACCTAAATCCTTGCTGTTTTGATAAAGCGTACTATTCGAAACAGACCAATGCGTATTCAAATCTTTAACTAATTTTAATTGGGTGCTGAATCGTTTGGCACTATTTTTATCTTCGCTGCGACCAGAAATATTATCGTCTAGTTTGACCAATCCATTACCGGGTATAGATGGATCATAGACCCAACCTCGAATCGTTCCAGCCTGATTTGCTGTTGCATTAGGTAAAGGTGTTGTTTGAACTGGGCCTACAGCAATATATTGGTTTTTATCATTCCTTTGTCGATTCTGCCAACCGATCACTTTGGAATTCGCAGCTCCAGATTCAAATACAGGTGACCAGAAAGCTGAACCATTTTGAATAATTGGCGTAGCCCTACCTTTGTAATACTGACGGCTATCAACTGATTGTTGTGTTGCCCTATTCCAACCATGTGTCACGTTAAAATCATAATAATCGTCATAACTGATGTTCCAGTCGACACGTAGACTGTCATCTGGACGCCAAGCTAAGGCGCCATAGAATGCATTAAAATTATTTTTCACATTGTCATAAAAATCATCAGTTTTTTGGGCTGTTGCACTGACACGAAATGCAAGTTCTTTAGAGATTGGGGCTGTATGATCAATACTGACAGAAAAATTAGGTTCTGTACCTTTTCCTGCATAGATTGAACCAACCGAACCAGAAATCGTTGTTTCTGCTTTATTAAAGTTAGGTTTTTTAGTGAGATAATTAATATATCCACCTGAACCTGAAGTGGGTGCAAAAATTACTCCCGTTGGCCCTGCCACAATATCAGCCGCTTCATATGCATTTAAATTGGTCGGATGACGGGTACTATAAATTCGTTGGCTATCCTGGAAGACCTCTGAATTTTGTCCGCGTATCTGTGGTGCGAAATTGGCATTTTGTCCTCCACCTCGGGTAATACTCGGCGCATATTTAACAAGATCATCTGCACTACGGATCACATCTTCACGAAATTGTTGTTCCGATACTTGGGACACCACACGAGGTGTGTCTAATACTGAGCTATCCGTTCCATAGATTGAAGTCACTTTACGTTTGGGAACAACAGTTTGTTTTTTATTTGCATCAGTCACCACGACATCTGCCAAAGTAATCACATCACTTTCAGTATTTGCCAATGTATTTTGGGTTTCTTCGGCAAATACATGTATGGGTAAAGATGCCCCCGAAAATGCTAAGGCAATTACTAGAGGTTTTAATTGAAAAGTCTGCTTCATATCATACTCAGTAAAGTAAATTTACAGTACGTTACGCAAGGCCTATGCCAATCATTAAACAGCCTTCAAACAACACCCAAGATATTGATTTAATAGTTTTTAATTTTTATATATTTAGATATCAGCTTTATAAATGTTTATTTTTTCAACAGATTTGTTGAAATAAAGACAGTAAACAAAAACCATAGTTAATTAAGATACTGATAAATATAAGTAAATATTTGGCATTTATTCTGCAAGTCCCTAACAGATGATTATCCAATATGAGTATTTATAATGACAAGTCGATCAATTCTATTGTCACGTCGAAAGTTTTTAGCACAAAGTCTTAGCGCATTAGGTGGTGTTTCTTTAATAGGGAGCTTGTCTGGCTGCGATCAATCACCACAAACGGATACTGAAGTACAGCGCCCATCTTCACTCACTCCCAAACATGGTGGAACGATTCGCTTGGGTCTAATTGGTGGACAACAGTCAGGCAGTTTAGACCCACATCTATCTACTTCAAGCGCAGGAATTACCCGAGGTTTTGCCATATATAACAAGCTATGGGAATGGGATGAAAATATGCTCCCACGTCTTGCCTTGGCTGAATTTGCTGAACCAAATCATAATGCGAGTGAATGGACCATTCGTCTACGTAAAGGTCTAGAATTCCATCACGGTAAAACAATGACTGCCGATGATGTGATTTTCTCAGTAAAGCGTTTAACTGACCCAAAGCTTGCCTCACCGTTTCGAAGTCTGGTGCAATGGATTGATCGGGATCGCATTCAAAAATTAGATGAATATACCGTTCGTATTCCTTTTATCAATTCAATTGCTGGTTTCGTTACACTACCTGAAACTTGGGTGAATTTTGGTGGAATCGTACCTACCGACTTTGATCCAATCCACAATCCAGTCGGTGCTGGACCTTATAAAGTCAAACAGTTTATCCCTGGTCAGCGTTCTGTCTTCACCCGTTTTGAAAACTATTTTAAAGCGGATCAACCTTATGCAGACAGTTTTGAGGTGATTGATTTTAAAGATCAGGTCTCGCGTTTAAATGCCTTATTAGCAGGACAGATTGATGTCGCCAATGCCATTTCTCCTGAATACATTAAAATTCTGGAACAGGCAAAACATATTCAAACCATTCGTTCTGAAACAAATACCCATAATGGTTTTGACTTTAATACTCAACAAGCCCCTTTTAATGATCCTAAAGTCCGTCAGGCATTCCGTTTAATTGCCAATCGTGAAGAGCTTGTACAACGCGGGTTAAATGGTCAGGGACGTATTGCCAATGATCTTTACTCACCACAGGACCCTGCTTTTCTTAGCTTACCCCAACGTCAGCAAAATATTGAGCAAGCAAAAAAATTATTGGCACAAGCTGGTTTTAAAGATGGTTTAAGTGTTGAACTTGTTGCACCTGCTGGCAGCGCCCAGCCTGCATTGATCTTTGCAGAACAAGCAAAACTTGCCAATGTAAATATACGAGTCAAACAAGTCGATGCTGCAACTTTTAATGGACCAGATCGCAATAAATGGCAACTGTCAAGTAACGCAACCAATGTCGGCACACCCTATTTATCTACTGCTGTTGTCAACGATGCACCGATTTCAACAACCAATAAAATCAATTTTAAAGATCCTGAATATAGTGAGTTGTTTTATAAGGCGCTTGCCGAACCAGATTTAGCAAAGCGAAAAGTGTATTTGACTCAAGCACAGAAAATTCAACACGAACGTGGTGGAATGCTGATCTGGGGATTTAGCCATACCATTGATGCAGCCACAAAAAATATTGGAGGCCTAGCCCCAGAACATACTATTTTTCCAACGTGGCGTTTTGAGAAATTATGGAAGGCTTAAGCACATCCGTTTAACTTTGCTTCCCCTCTTGATGAGGGGATTTTTATTCTGCCGGTAGAATAAATTAAAAAAGCTGCCGAAGCAGCTATTTAAGATAAAGTTGAGATTATTGAGGAACAGTAATCACCGATAATTTATCTACGCCTACACGTTCAATACTTGCCAATAATTTTGCCACTGTCCCATAAGGAACAGTTTCATCCGCATTTAGGTTCAAAGCCAGCTTCGGGTTGCTATTCTTGCGTGACTGAATTTCTTGTTCAAAACTTGCAAGTGAAACTTTGTCCTTATCCAAAAATATCTCACCCTGTGGATTAACACTAATCACGACAGCTTTATTCTGATCAGTTGACTGAGTCGGTGCAGCCTTAGGTAAATTTACTTTTACCGTATTGGTCAACAAAGGTGCTGTGACGATAAAGACAATGAGTAAAACTAACATCACATCCACCAACGGTGTAATGTTGATTTCACTCACCACATCATCATCTTGAGAGGTTGAAATTGCCATTATGCAAATACTCCTTTCTCTTTCACTTCTTTTGTTGAAGCATCATTCAGAATCGTATTGTCAGCCGTATTTTTGGTTTTAGCAGTCGGTAATTGAAAACCAGCCTTTTGATTTAAACTGACAAAATCTGTTGCAAAATCATCTAAGTCTGCACCAATCGCTTTAACTTTACGTACAAAGTAGTTATAAGCAAGCACCGCAGGTACAGCAACAGCGATACCAATTCCTGTTGCAATCAGTGCTTCACCAATTGGCCCAGCAACGACATCCATACTTGCATTCCCAGAATGGGCAATCGCCTGTAAAGCATGAATGATCCCGAATACTGTTCCAAACAAACCAATAAAGGGTGCATTGTTTCCAATAGACGCCAATAGCGCTGAACCTTTCTCTAATTGACGACGTTCAGTTAAAATTTGTTTGCGTAAGTGACGTTCCAGTAAGTCCTGACGGCTCCAACTGTTTTGCAAGTCATGGTGTGTTTTTTCATCTGCTTCTATCAGTGTTTTAAACCCTGCATTTGCAACACGTGCTGCTGGTCCTTGACCCGATTCAGATTTAGTCACGGCGTCAGATAAATTTTTTGCTTTCCAAAACGCCTCTACAAAACGTTTATCTTGTTTTGATGCTCTTTGGGTCTGAACTATTTTGATGACAACCAGTGCCCAAGTCACAATAGAGAAAGCAACCAATAACCAGATGGTGCCGTCATGGATCAATGAATTAATGTCAGTCATGTAAATATCCTCTTAATCTATAAAATTAAATTTATTTCGGTAATTGATAATGAATTGGAACATCGACCCAACCCTCTATAGGTGTTTTACCTTTTAAAGCGGGTGAAAATTTCCATTGCTTTACTGTTCTTACAGCAGCGCTATCTAAAAGTTTTTTGCCACTACTTTGCTTGACACTGACCGTGTCAGGGCTACCATTTGCGAGCACTTTGACCCTTAAAATCACGGAACCTTCCCAACCCCGTTCGAGTGCCTGTTCTGGATATTCGGGTGCAGGATTACTTAGATAGCCTGCATATCCTTTCGCTTCAGTCACAGCTAAGTTGTCATCGACCGACCTCACAGGTTCAACTACTTTCTGAACAGGTGCAGGTACCACCTCTTTGGTTACGACAGCCTCTTCAACTTTTTGTGGGGTAGGCTGAGTGACTGCTTTTGCAACGGGTTTAGGTTGCTCCACCGCTTTCTGTAGAGGTTTGGGTTGTTCAAGCTGTTTAACGATTGGTTTTGGCTTTTGCACAACCGGTGGAATTTTAGGTTTCTCTGTTACAGGAGGAATTTTAGGTTCAATCACTTTGGGTGGTTGTTCAGGTTTTACAATTTCAATCACCACGGGTTCTGGCTTATGAATGTCCAAAGTCGGTGTAGGCAAGTGTTTTGCGATATACCAAATTCCCAAATGTGCTGAAGCAACTGCAATAATTGCAATCAACACTTTATTCAATTGAGGTGGCGATGGTTGGATCACCTCCAAGGAATGTCGTGTCAATGGATCTGATATATTGTTTGAACCAGATGCAGGTGCATATTGTTCAAATAGCAGTGCTCGTTTATGCGAGTTAAATATTAGTTCACTCATAAGGATTTAAATGAAAAATAAAATATTGAATAAAAAATTGCACAAGTCATGCCAACAATATAAGTATTTGATTTATATTTTTTTAATTAATATTTTGTAGCTAATTGATATTCAAAATGTTGGTTTTCAGACAGTATTTTGCTGTTCAAACAACAAGATCCCTTTGATATCTCAAAGGGATCTAAATTTATTATTTTAATTTATATCCAACCAGTGGTAAGACCTCTTCTGCTACCCGATAGGCTTCTTCCAAATGAGGGTTACTGGCTAAAATGAAATGACCAACACCAATATCAATATATTCTTGCAAACGCTCTGCAACCTGTTCATAGCTACCCACTAAAATACAGTTTGGTCCACCACGTACATTGGACATCCCCGCCCAAACGTTCGGACTTACAAATAAGTCTTCGAAACGATTGCCCTGCGCCAAGGCCTGCTGACGTTTTGCTCCAACCGACTCAGTATCTTTTCGTTCAAATGCGTGACCATCAACAGCAATGGTTTCATACATCTGTTTAAGCTCCTGAAAAGCTTGCTCTTGTGTAGGCCTTGCTAGTATATCAATACGCATACCAAATTTAACTTTACGATCAGGCGAGTTTTGTTCAAAAAATGCTTGCGCCTGTTCAATGACTTTTTTCTGCTGCTCAACAGGTTCACCCCAAGTTAAATGAATATCAGCATGGCGTCCTGCGACTTGTAGAGCGGCATCACTCGCACCAGCCAACCATAACCGAGGGACATCATATTGATTCATTGGGTATCTCAACCCACCCTGCTCAACATGGAAAAACTTGCCAGCATAGTCAAATGGAGCATGATGTGAATAACCTTTTACAAAATCCAAAAACTCGTTGGTGCGTGCATAGCGCTGGTCATGTTCAATAAAATCACCGTAAGCGCGTTGCTGCGCACCGCCTCCACCTGAAATGACATTCCACTCTACTCGCCCCTGACTTAAACGTTGTAAACTGGCAGCCATTTGGCTGGCATAGGCTGGATGAATAAACCATGGCTGAATCGCAATCAAAAGTCGAAGTCGTTTGGTTTCCCGAGCCAATGCTGAAGCCAATACCCAAGGCTCTTCAGTGTGAGGAAAAGCAGGAATCAATGCGCCATGGAAACCAACAATATCCGCTGCTTTTGCTACTTGCTGTACATAATCATAGTAGGCAAACAACGAATCTTCATGTTGCGGTGCCACGCGTTGTGGAGATTGAATTGCTGGATTTAACTGATTCCATTCACCACGGGTATGTAACTGATGTGCTCGACGACCATCCCCATGAACAGGAATTCTCCATAAAAACTCAACTGACATAATAGTTCTCAATAATTAAACATTTCACGACATCGTGTTCGTTAGCTATGTCATGAGCAGAAATCATGCCGCTTTTTATTCGCTATTTTTTTAACATATGCTATTGTTTTATTTAAACTTTATAAAAACATGCCAAAATGTAGTGTTGAAATTTCAACACTTCTATACATTTAAATGTCTGTTTCACAGCATACATGACTGACTCAAAAACAATAGTCCGTATAAAAAATAATAAATAATTGATTTTTATGTATTAATTATTTTGGCTTAGTTCTTGCTCTATCCCTCTATATTTTTTAATTCTTATGACGATATGCGTATTCTTTCTAGCTTATTTTTAAGTTTTAGCCTTTTAGGACTCGTTGCTTGCGATGCAAAACAAAACCAACAAGCATCTGAGAGTAAACCTACTCAGCAACAGTTGCGTATTGCTGTTGTAGCCAATGGAACATCAGGTAGTCTGGACTTTATTGGCGTACCACAACTCATCTCTCAAGACCCTATTTTTCTCAAGGCCTTAAAGCAACAACATATTGAGTTGAAATGGGAGCCAGTAACAACTGCTGCTGTAGCGACTTTAGTGAATGAAAGTTTCCTGAACAATAAAATTGATTTTGCTTTTTATGGCAATCTACCAGCTGTCGTACTGAATGCAACTGGGGTCAGAACACAAATTGTTGTGCCTGGGGGGATTGGTAATAATGTCTATCTGATTGTGCCACCTGATTCACAGGTAAAAAGTATTGAGGACTTAAAAGGTAAAAAAATTGCTTTACACCGTGGCCGTCCTTGGGAAATCAATTTTGGTCAACTGATACAAAGCAAAGGTTTAACCCTCAAAGACTTTCAAATTATTAACCTAAACCCTCAAGCAGGTGCAGCAGCTTTATCTGCCAAAAGTGTGGATGCATTTTTTACTTTAAGTGATGCACTAACTTTACAAGACCGCCATCTCGGTAAAATTATCTGGTCATCTCAATCCTTGCCTGCTGACTGGAAAATGCGTGCAGAATTATGGGGACGTAAAAACTATATTGAACAATACCCAGAGACCACTCAGTTACTTGCTGACGCAACAGTTAGAGCAATGAACTGGATATCCCAACACCAAGATGAATTTCAGCAAAGTCAAACCAAGTTTGGTCAACCTTTAAATGTGATTCAACGTGAAAGTCAAAATAGTGCAAGTACATGGCAACAGGATTGGTCACCTGAATACAAAGTTGATTTCCTTAAACAGCACTATGCCAAAGTCATTGATCATGCTGTGAAAAACCAGTTGATTCAAACGCCTTTAAAAGCAGATGAGCTGTTAAATCCAAAATTTGCCGATCAAGCAATTCAAAATTTACATGCAAACGATCATCAGAATAAACAGGGAGACTAAGCGATGAAAACGCTCGTGAATCCTCCCCTTGAAAAGAATATCGTTGTAGTTAGACCTCCGCTATGGAGGAGAATTTCTGCTGAGCGGTTGTATCGGCTACTCTCGATGATTTCGCCCTTATTGGCTTTACTCACATGGCAGTTTATTTGCTCTTTACAAATTTTTCCGACTCAAATTTTGGTTCCGCCCGCAACGGTTTGGAATACATTTATGAGTTTATTGCAAAGTGGTGAACTACAACTGCACTTAAAGGATAGTCTTTTTCGGTTGTTTTATGGATTTTCTATTGCAGCATTCAGTGCCATTGCTTTTGGAATTGCCTATGGTTCAATCACTACATTCCGTAATTACACTTATATTCTATTCAATCTCCTATACCAGATTCCGATCTTCGTCCTTATTCCTATTTTTATTCTCATTTTTGGGATTGGCGAACTGTTTAAAATTTTACTCATTATCAAAGCCTGCTTTTTCCCGATTGCTTTGGCAACAGCAGATGCAGTGAAAAATATTCCTAAACAATATATTGAACTCGGTCAAATCTACAAACTTAAAACGCGAGCGTGGCTTAGGTACATCGTCATCCCCTCAACATTACCGCCATTAATCAGCGGACTGCGAATCGCTTTAGGCCGAGCATGGTTGATTTTAGTCGCTGTTGAATTACTTGCAGCAGGTACTGGCATTGGTCAGATGATGGAGCTAGGACGACAAATGCTTCGTTTAGATGTAGTGATGGTCGGAGTATTTATCACAGGTGTGATTGGTTTTAGTCTCGATAAACTTTTACGTTTGGTTGAACAGCGCTTTATATCACCTGCGCTCAGTTCAAGGGGGAAATAATGTCACTATCACTTAGTTTGAAAGGTGCATTACAACAGCCTGTGGTTCTATTACAAGGTCTATTACTTCCATTGATATTGCTCGCTTTATGGCAATACAACTCAGGACTAGGCTCTAGTCATGCCTATGCCTTTGTCCCTTTACAGCATATTTATTTTGCTTTTCTTCAGCTGTTGGGAACTGGTGAATTATGGCTGAATACATGGGGTAGTCTGAGAAAAGCGGGCTTGGGCTTTTTATTGGGTTCAACAGCTGGACTAATTTTAGGTGCCTTACTCGCCTATTCAAAAATTTTAAATGCACTCGTTTCTCCGCTGTTTAACAGTATTCGACAAATTCCTCTGCTCGGTTTGACTCCATTAATTGCTTTATGGTTTGGCAATGGTGAAGAAGCCAAGATCTTTATTATTGCACTGGCATCTTTTTTCCCTTTGGTCATTAATACCTTTCAAGGACTCAGTCACTACGATGAAAAATACAGTGAAGTCGCCCGCATGTATCGGTTTTCATTTTGGCACGAGTTTAAAAGAATCCGTTTACCACAAGCCCTACCACATATCTTAACGGGGCTAAACTTAGCCGTACCCTTTACTTGGATTACAACTACGGCAAGTGAGTTGTTATTCAATGCAGGCGCAGGCTTAGGCAATCTCATGATGAAAGCTGAAATTAATGCCGAAATGGACATTCTACTGGTATGCGCAATTACGGTCACGATCAGCGGTATTTTAATGACTGCCTGTATCCATCTTATTTCAAAACGTCTGCTGCAATGGCGGGCTTAGCCTTTAATTTAAAAATACATATCAGGATTTCAACATGTCTTTTCCTTTACTCTCGATTAAGAAACTCAATAAATCATTTCAACGTGATCAGAACAAATTAACGGTTTTAGATGGTATTCATCTCGACATTGAGCAAGGCGAATTTATCTCCATTGTCGGCAGCAGTGGTTGTGGAAAATCGACTCTACTGCGTCTAATTGCAGGACTAGACCCAGACTATCAAGGTGAAATTTTACTCAATCAAATTCCAATCCAAGGGACAGATTTAAAACGAGGTTTAATTTTTCAGGAGCATCGCTTGCTGCCTTGGCTGACCGTTTCCGAAAACATCCATTTGGCACTGGAAGAAACAGAGTTAAGTCGTTCAGAAAAAAATGCTCGGGTGAAAGCGCATATCGAAATTGTTGGGCTCACTGGATTCGAGAATGCCTATCCTCATGAACTGTCTGGTGGCATGGCACAGCGGGTAGCAATAGCACGTGGGCTAGTCAACAAACCCGATATTTTACTTCTAGATGAACCGTTTGGTGCATTGGATGCCATGACTCGGAGTCATTTACAGGCTGAACTGCAACGTATCTGGCAACATGAAAAAATCACCATGATTCTTGTGACGCACGATATTGAAGAAGCTGTCTATCTTGGAGATCGTGTAATTGTGATGTCAGCCCGACCAGGGAAAATCAAGGAAATTATCCCCATTCCCTTGACTCATCCAAGACATAAAGACAGTGAAAGCTTATTCAATTTTCGTAATCAAGCACTTCATCTACTGGATCATAGCGCATAATTAAATCGAATATTGATCGATATTAATATGATTTAGAAAACAGGCGATGTCGTGATATTAATAGTCTTTATTATATATTATTCAGGAGTTTTAGCATGGGTTTATCAATTTGGCATATTCTATTATTTGCCGTTATCGTTATTTTATTATTTGGTACGTCAAAGCTAAAAAACCTAGGCAAAGATTTGGGTGGTGCAATTAAAGACTTTAAAGACTCTGTTAATCCAGATGATCCAAAACTAATACAAAACCAGCAATACAAAGATATCAATTCGTTAGAATCAAATAGCGAAAAGCAGACCAAGTTATAAGTGATAGATTGTCATGTTTAATATCAGTTTTGGGGAACTATTTGCTTTTGGCATTATTGCGCTTATTATTTTAGGTCCTGAAAATCTTCCCCAAACATTAAGAACGGTACTATTAAAATATAGGGCAATTAAAAATCACCTCAGTAAAATCCAGCATGATCTAGAAAATGAACTGGAGTTGATTGAACTAAAAAGAATCATGCAAGAAGAGCTGCAAAAAATAAAACAAAATGAAGAGCAGCTCAAACAACAACTCGCGCTCATGCAACAAGAAATTGAAAATGTACAATCAAGTGTTTTTCTGGAACAAGGGACCAAAGCAAAGTACACCCAGAATTGTGTTTATATCCACTCACATGACAAGCTAAAGACGCCATTTTTAACTCATTTTAACTCAGCAAATAAATTCAGTGAGGATCAAGCGGCATGACCGAACACATAGTCAGTGAAAATCTCACCGAAATGAGATATAGCGAGCATTTAAAAGATTTAAGAAAACGTTTGATCTATAGCATCGGTGCGGTTGTTGCCATTTTTTTACTGCTTCTGCCACTTGCCCAACAAAACTACCATGTTCTTGCTCGACCTTTAATCTCATTGTTACCTGTTAACTCAACCATGATCGCAACGGACGTCATGGGTACATTTTTAGCTCCGTTCAAACTCAATATTTATCTGGCAATTTTAGTTAGTATTCCTTTTATTCTGTATCAGTTCTGGCAATTCATTGCGCCTGCACTCTACCAAAACGAGAAAAAATTTGGAGTCGCTCTAGCCCTTTCCAGTATTTCTTTATTTTATCTCGGTCTCTTGTTTGCTTATGGTCTGATCTTACCCTTAGCCTTAAAATTCTTTGTTCTGGCCTCTCCTGAAAATGTATTACCAATGACGGATATCAATAGCTATCTGGATTTCTGTTTAAAGCTTTTTCTTGCTTTTGGTCTAGCATTTCAGATCCCAGTTTTGACTTATATTCTTATTTTTATTGGTATTCTCTCTATTCAGCAATTGGAAGAACATCGCAAACACATCATTGTATTCTTCTTTTTTATTGCAATGTTCATTACCCCTCCAGATGTGTTTAGTATGCTCGCCCTTGCCGTCCCCATGTGGCTATTATTTGAATTAGGTTTATGGATCACCAAATTAACAACCATAAAAAAAGAACATCCATAGCTCAAACATGGATGTTCTTAAAATAGAATATTTTTTCTATGCAATTTCATTTTCATTCTTATTGGGTAATAAATTATACCGAGATAGAAGATTACGCAGAACATTGCGGGATAGACCTAACATTTTTGCAGTCTTGACCTGATTATTCCAGCAACTGGAAAAAGCAGTATTCACAATCTTGTCTTCAATAATATGCCACGCTTCACCATCATATTCCTGAAATAAACGCTTCAGAATATCTTCAAATTCCTGAATTAAATCACTATCTGGTAATGCTGCGGATCCACCTTCTTCAGAAAATCGTAGATGTTCAATATCAATCGTTTTACCACTACTCATCAGTAATGCATAATGGATATTGTTCTCCAACTCACGAATGTTGCCTGGCCAACTATAATTTAGGAGTGCATTTCTAGCCCTGTCACTAATATTTGGCTTTGTTGTAATCAGCTTCTGAGAATACGAATTTAAGAAAAAATCGACTAAAGGTAAAATATCGCCTTTGCGTTCCCGTAATGGCAAAATATTCAGTACCACGACATTCAAACGGTAGTATAAATCGAGTCTAAACTTGTTTTCTGCCACAGCCTTACGCAAATCTACATGCGTACCAGACAAAATACGTACATCGATTGGAATCGGTTTACGCCCACCTACGCGTACCACTTCTTTTTCTTGTAATACACGTAATAGCTTCACTTGCAGAGACAGTGGCAACTCACCCACCTCGTCTAAGAACAAAGTACCACCATCGGCTGTTTCAAAAATACCAGCGCGTGTCTTATTTGCCCCTGTAAAGGCACCAGCTTCATAGCCAAATAACTCTGACTCAGCCAGTGTTTCAACGAGTGCCCCACAGTTCACGGCAAGAAAAGGTTTGTTTTTACGATCACTTTTTAAATGAATTTCACGTGCAATCAACTCTTTACCTGTGCCCGACTCACCTTGAATGATAACGCTAGCAGAGCTTGGAGCAATGGTTTCAACTTGATTTAACAATTTACGGGAGTTTTGATCTGAAAAAATAATTGCTTTTGCTCGAATTGGTTTTACAGGTACCCCGTTATCTGGCAAAGTAATTACTTTATAATCATTATCCAAATAGGATTTCATAATTAATCCTTTAAATAGATGAGGATGATATTAAAATAGAATAGTACAATTCAATTACAAAACTGATAAATAATAATTACAGATATTTAATCCACGATTTAAATATTCGATACCCTAAAAATTAACCTTATAACTTTATTAAGAATATAATTCTCATTTTACGAAATGTTGATTTTCAAGCAGAATATAAATGCTTCTGATCAAATTTAGACACTTAATTAAAATACTATTTCCTAATCACTTATTTTATATCAGGTTAAATTTGGCACTTAATTTGCTCATTGGTTAAAAATCCACAAAATAGGTTTAATAATGAGCATAGAATTTGTTGGCATGGTTTTTCCTAACCAATGGTCAGAAACCAAAGGTACACGTATTGGTCATAAAATAGACCTCGACTATCTACGTTATCATGCACGGGCGCATGAATATGCTGGTTTTGATAAAGTTCTAATTGCTAGCGGACCAAGCAGTCCAGACAGTACACAAATCGCAGCATATCTGGCACAGCATACTGAGCAACTCGGGTTCATGATTGCTCATCGTCCCGCTCTTGTCACTCCAAATCTAGCTGCACGTTCTTTTGCAACACTTGACCATACGACGGGTGGTGGAAGAATTCG
Source organism: Acinetobacter sp. C26M (assembly GCF_023702675.1). NCBI lineage: Bacteria > Pseudomonadati > Pseudomonadota > Gammaproteobacteria > Moraxellales > Moraxellaceae > Acinetobacter > Acinetobacter sp. C26M. The sequence goes on along the minus strand of NZ_CP098478.1, from coordinate 2,012,440 downwards.
ATTACATGCGATCACAGGGATTACTGCGGAGCCTCAAGAAGGCGATTATATTGTCGATAAAACTCAACGTTACGAACGAACGGGTGAATATCTGGATATCATCCAGAAACTCTGGAAAAGCGATCAACCCATTAGCTATGAAGGTAAATACTTTAAGCTCGACAATGCTTTTTGCCCGTTAAAGCCAGTCAACGGAACAATCCCGATTTCATTCGGTGGCTCATCCGATATTGCTTATGAAATTGCAGTCCGCCATGCCGACTTGTATTCACTTTGGGGAGAACCACTGGCTGGTGTAAAAGATCAAATCAATAAATTAAAGCTCGCAGCAGAACAAGCCAATAAACCACAGCCCCCTGTGAGTTTATCCGTACGCCTTATTATTGGTGCAACCGAAGAACTTGCTTGGCAGCGAGCAGAACAGATTCTGGCAGATATTCAGAACAATCCAACGTTTCAAAATAACGGAACATTATCTGGGCACAAAATCAAGGGAGTCGGTTCACAACGCTTATTGGCAGCAGCCCAACAAGGTGATCGACATGATCGTGCATTATGGATGCCTACTGCAACAGCTGTAGGTGCTTATGGTGATACGACAGCCTTAGTTGGTACACCCGACACCATTATTGCAGCATTACTCGATTATGTAGATTTAGGCGTTAGCACCTTTTTAAATCGAGGCTACGATCCGATCTATGACACGGTCGATTATGGGCGCTATATCATCCCTACTGTACGTGAAGAGGCTGCAAAAAGATTAAAGCGCATCGCTTAAACATTTAAAACATCAAGCCGCTCTTCAACATCTTTGAGGAGCGGCTTTTTAAAATAAAGATTTTCTCCAGTGAGAAAATCTTTATGTCATATTTATTGTAAATCAGGCTTACAAATAGCCTGAATTTTTTCTCCTGCAATCACCTTTTTAGCAAAGGGAATTGAATCTTGTAATGAAGCATTGACGGTCTCGCTATGCCCTAAGCCATGATACAAATGACCTTCGACCACGGTACCCGCTTTACACGCATCGGCCACGAGCTTCATTTGAGATCGGGCATCAGGTGTGCGATCGTTTGCCCCTGTTCCGATAAATAATGGGTGACTGATTTTTAATGTCGGATAATAACCATAATCATTCGATTGTTTCTCTTGCAGTTTTTTATAGTTTGCAGGTGGATTAGGTTTATACGCTTGTGCTGGCGAAAGACCCGCAGTTTGAATATCCCCCATAAAGCTTGTTAAGCACGCATTTCTTGCTTGTTCAACTAAAGGCACTGCTTCAGGTGTGAAAATATCTTCTGTTTTTATCTCTGGATATAAACTTTGCGTCACTAAAAAACTATAGATGCCATAAGCAAGCGACGGACTGACCTCATAAGGGTTTAACTTTAACTGATTCTTTTCAGGCGTCGCCTCAGGATCTTGATAAATCACGCCTGTACCAATTGAACCTTTAATATTTAAGTCAGGTGCATACGTAGCCGAATAGGAAGAAGCCGAAACAGCTCCCGCGCCTCCTTGAGATTGACCCACAATCACAAACTTATTGGCAAGTGGCAACTTTGCTTTTAGAGCAGCTCGACCACTATCTAAAATACTATAGGCCAGCATGGGGTTATTAATTAATAAGTGCGGTCCTGCAACACCTAACCCTTCATAATCTGTAGCGACAACAGCGAATCCTTCTTTAAGCCAACGGTTTAAATATTGTACATCGCGGTATGATCGTCCACTCCAAGACGGCGCACAAGCGTCGGCCAAACCGACCGTACCATGTGCCCATAACACCACTGGCCAACCACCTTTAGGAGGTGTCCCTTTTGGTAAATGAATACTTCCTGAAACCACAATAGGTGTTTTACTATCTTTGCCACTGGTAGAGCTATAAAGAATTCGAATCGCCTGACTATCATTTTCCAAGCGAATATACGGGTTATGAATAGATTCTGTTTTTAATAATTTTCCTGCCTGTGTAGGAATAGCAGAGTTCCATGTATAAAACTCAGAAACTCGACCATCACCATATCTATTGTCAGGTGCTGGCGCTGATTGAGCCTTCGTTAAACAACTCGCAGTTAATATCGTTGTGATTAAAGAATATTTGCATAACGTTGATAAAAAAGTATGTTGCATTGTCATTTACCTTAAAATTTGTTTCATCATTTTTGATTTAAAATTCGTAACTTACGCGGCCATATAAATACGTTCCAAATGCACCTTCAGGTGCATTAAAACTATATTTGACAATGTTGCCGACCGAAGAATCTTTGGCTTTATCAGGATGGCTATTCAATAAATTGATCGCCCCTAAATTGAACTTGAGACCTTTCACAAATACATCTGCTTTGTAGCCGATATCCAAATCTGCAATCCACTGCGGATCAAAGGTTTGGTCTAATGCCGTATTGGTATTATTTAAGGTGGTCCATTTATCATAGCGACGAATTGCAGTATTGACGCTCCACGCTTGATTTGACCAAAGCGCACCAAATGTCAGTTTTGTTTTCGGTGCAGTAGATTCAATCAGGCTTTGCGTATTTCGTCCTGCAATACTTGAAACGGGAATCCGCTCACCTTTTGTAGTGATAGAATCTCTGGTTTCCGTGATTTCATTTTTGTTATAGGCCAGACCTAGATTCAGATTTAACTTGCCATATTGTTCAAGGTTTAAATCATGCTTAAGCGCGAACTCTAAACCTTGAGTACGTGTATCTAGTAAATTATTAAAAAACGCTACATTGGCAATATTTGAATACGGTGAATTGGCAAATGCATTGGTGATTACACTTCCAGTAATATTGTCTGAAAGCAAAATACGATTTTTAATATCGATTTGATAAAGGTCTAAGGTTGCTGAGGTATTCGCAAACGGCTTCCACACAAAACCTAATGAGTAATTCGTGGATTTTTCTGGTTTAAGTGAGCTTCCGCCAATCAGTAAGGCAGCCTCACTGCCTGCAACTAGAGTTCTTTGTTGCACATCTTGCCAACCAGAAGGGGTTTGCACCGTTTGTACGCTATAAGCCGAATATCCTTGTTGTGCCAATGACGGTGCTCTATAGCCTGTATTGACTGAACCACGTACTGCAAACTGAGGTGATACATCATATTTGGCAAATAATTTTCCGTTGGTGGTCGACCCAAAGTCTGAATATTTTTCACTTCGAATGGCAGCCCCAACATTCAAATTTTTAACAATATCTGCTTCTAAATCTAGGTAGATACCATAAACATCACGACTAATTTTTCGTTGATCTTGGTCAGTAATTCCGGCATATATCCCAGGAACACCAACTCCCAAAGTTGTGCTTGGATTGAAATATGGACCTCGGGTATAGGCAATCGGATCACCAGCATTTTGCTTATATTGCTCCCAGCGATATAACACCCCTGTAGATAGCGTCAGCGGACTTGCTAACCCATCAATTGCAATATCACGGCTATAATCTAGCCCTGTATTTAATTGTGCAAAGATATTTTCCCCCAAGTCATAATTTGAAGGTGAGTTGGAGCCGTAACTTGGGTTAATGCCATTGCCCTGTTCTGTGCTGACTTTATTTTGTCCGTAAGTCGCATAAAGATCATATTTACCTGACTTCTGTTCCCCTTTTTTTACTCCAACTGTCGTTGCAAAATCATCTACATTGACTAAGCTCAACGGCGAACGTCCATCTGGATAACGTTCTTTAAAATAGCTGGATTGATTTAGTACTGTTTTGGTTGAAGGTGGCTCATAAAAGTTTTCACCTATCGTCTTGCGATGTCCATAACTACTAAAACCATAAATTGCAACGTCATCAGTCAAAGGTAAATCTAGATTTGCAGTCACATTGACTTGATCTTTTTGCTCTGGTGAGCCAAATTTCCATGTTCTATAGGGGGTATCTTGTTCTGTATATTGAGCCTTAGTTGAACCATCATAAAAAGTTCGTGTATCAGGTGCCGTGTTACTTGCAGCTTCACGTTTGCCTAAATCTAATGCAACCGTCAATGCACCATCATTAGGAAGTGTAAAACCTTTCCAAAGATTAACTTTATGTTGTTCACCATCGCCTTGAGTATAGCCACCAGTTTGATAGCTTAGCCCGCCCCCATGATCACGTGATTTCAAGATAATATTAACAACACCAGCGATTGCATCCGATCCATATTGTGCCGCAGCACCATCCCGCAAAATTTCTATGCGTTCAATTGCACTCACGGGAATTAAACTTAAATCAGTTACTGCTGCTCCCCTTCCACCAGCATATGCTTGGCGGGTGAAATACGCTGCTGTATGTCGACGTTTCCCATTAATCAAAATTAAAGTTTGATCTGCAGATAATCCTCTGAGCGCAATACTTGGTGGAACTGATGCACCAAATCCACCTGCTGGAGAAGTTGGTAAACTCACAGAAGGAGACAGCCGTGTTAACGCTGCAGCAAGATCAGTCGCGCCAGTCTCCTGCAATTCTTTAGCAGTTAAAATATCAACAGGTGCCGGTGCATCTAGCGAGCTATGAATTGCCCGCCTAGACCCAGTGATAACGACAGATTGCAATGTGATGACATCCTCTTTCTCTGACAAATTTTTTTGATCATTTGCCATAGCAATTGAGGCAGTGAGTGTACTCAGTGCAAAAAGTGAGGAGTGAAGAATGAAATGAGAAAAATATGTACGCATATAAGCTTCCTTAACGATCTAAACCGATATAGCAAAGCCAATGCCAAGTATTTTGTTTATTATTATCAATATATTGAGTAAAAAAATAAAAGAATCATTGTTTAAATTTAAACAATGATTCAAAAAAATGTTCATAAAACTACAGTTTTAAATTTCCAAACCGCTTAAACCAGCTGATTTTGTAGATAGGACTGATACAATTGAAAGTAAGCTGCCTGTTGTTGTATTAACTGCTCATGCGAACCTTGTTCTACGACATGACCATTTTCAATTAGAACAATTTTATCAGCTTCACGAATGGTACTCAGCCGATGCGCAATGACTATACAGGTTCTATTTTGGCATAATCGTCTAAGCGCATATTGTATTTTTTGCTCTGTATAAATATCAATTGCAGAAGTCGCTTCATCTAGAATTAATATTTTAGGGTTTGCCAAATAAGCACGAACCAGACAAACAAGTTGCCTTTGTCCATGACTAAGATTTTTACCAAGTGCTCCAACTTCGGTGAAATAGCCCTGCGATAGCTGTTGCAATATCTCATCGGCCCCCAACTCTTCAATCACCTGGATAAGCTGCTGATCTGAAGCTTTAGGTTGAACTAGACGTAAGTTATCTAAAATTGTTCCACTAAATAAAACATTATCTTGTAAAACAATACTCACATGCTGCCTTAAACTGGCAAGCTGAATATTTTGTATTGGATAACGATCTAGAAAGATGCCACCCTTCTGAGGTTCATAAAACCGTGTTAGTAACTGGACCAGAGTACTTTTTCCATGTCCTGTGGGACCGACAATCGCAATGATTTTTCCAGCTTCAATATCCAAATTAAAATTTTGTAAAACAGGTTTATGAGTATAAGCAAAATCTACCGACTGAAATCGAATATGACCATTCAACTGTTCAAGCTTCACAGCATTCGGTTGTTCTTGAATCGTAGATTGTGTATCTAAAAGTAGAAATATACGTTGTGCACATGCTGCGCCATTGGCATAACGTTCAAATAGATCGGTCAGTTCCTGTAAGGGCGCTAAGAATAAAAATACATAGAAAATACTTTCTGCAAATTGCCCAATACTAATCAAGCCATCACTATACGCATAACTACCAATCACAATAAATCCAGCAGTGGCTAGCGTTGAAAGTAAGCCTGTAAAAGGAGCAAACCAACTGGTCCGCTTACTGCCATAAATAATAGAATTATTAAAATCTGTTAATAAACCCTGATAACGAGATTGATTTGTCTCGGTGTAATTTAACTGCTGAATGATTTTAGCTCCATTTACTGTTTCAACCAAATGAGCAGTAAATCGACTGCGTTCCTCTGCAACTCGTCCCCAATGTTTTTGCGATGATTTCTTAAAAATCGCAGTCATCCCAAATAAAATGGGTAGCGTCGCAAATAAGCACCAAAAAAAAGGTGGATAGATATGCCAAAGCAGTACTGAAGCTAATCCGCAACGCAAAATTGCGGAAAGTAGCTCTGGTGGCCCTTGTATTAAAACAGGCTCTAGCGTTTCAACATCGCGATCGGCCCGCGAAATAATCCTGCCAGCCTTGGTACGATCAAAATATCCAATATTTAAACTTTGGATATGCTGAAACAAAGAACGTCTTAAGCCATTAATCACTTTCAACGCTGCTTGGCCTGAAAGATATTTTGATAAGCCTGCTAAAGCAAAACGACACATCCAACTCAATGCCAGAATGCTTATCGCAATCAATAAAACGGGCTGATGCATTATCATTTTTCCAGCAATTTGTTGAAAGCCCGAGTCCAGAATATATTTCACAACCCAAGGGCGAACAAAAACACTCATCACTTGTAAAATTTCTACAGCAATTAAGGCAAGCAACAAGTAACGGATGGGATAAATTAAAGGAATAAGTTTTGTTAGCACCCCTCTATGAATTGAGGTATTTGCCAAATTTTCTTCGATTTGTAAATCAGCAGATTTTTCAGATGGGCGGAAATTTTTAACACTGCTATTCATGCATTAATCTCCTGCTGTTGTAACTGAAAGCCCATCAACTCACGATAAAATAAACAATCTTGAACTAATTCAACATGTGTACCTTGAGCAATGATACGCCCTTGATCAACAACAATAACTCGGTCAGATAAAGCAATCGTGGTCTGTTTATTGGAGTTAATAATGATGGTTTTTTTTAAAAGGTTTCCACTATTAGAAAGCGCTGATAGTCGCTGTAGAACTTGTTTTTCTGTCGTCGCATCTAAGGCACTGGTTGAGTCATCTAAAGCTAAAATTGGTGAATTCTTTAGAATAGAGCGGGCCAAAGCTAGACGTTGTTTTTGTCCTCCTGACAAAGTCACACCTTTGTCCCCAATCAGCGTGTCTAGTCCATTATCAAGTCGTTGTAATAGTTCTGATGCCGACGCTAAATGTAACGCATCTCTCATCTCTTGCTCCGTTGCATCTTGCTTCGCAATTCTCAAGTTATCTGCCAATGTGCCGCTAAAAAAGAAATTTTCCTGAGGAATGATCTGAACCAAATGACGTAATTCAAATAAGCTTAAATCTTTAATATTGGTCCAGCCTGTTTGCTCAGAACCAATCAGAACTTGACCTTCTGTTGGATCAATAAACCGATTGAGTAAATTCATCAAAGTCGTTTTACCTGAGCCAGTTTTTCCTACAACAGTGACGATTTCACCTGCTCGAAATTCAACATGACAGTGTTTTAAAATATACTTATGCGTTGTTTTATCCTGAAAGCTTACATTTTCTAATCTAATGTTTAACTCATCACGCCATTGCAACGGCAGAGGGTATAATTGATCTTCTATTGCGGACTTCTGATCTAGCATTTGCCATATTCTTGTTGCAGATGAACGTGCATCAGCAAAAATATGTAAAACTTGACCAATGCTTTCAATACGAAACACCAATAAATTTGCCATGAGAATGGCAGCCACAAATTGCCCCACTTGCAACTGATTTTGTCCAATTAAATAAGCACCAAAAGCAATGACCCATAAATAGGAACAGGCAATAATCACTTGTGGGATAGGTAATCGTTTTGCACTAGTCCTGATGGTCTGGATAGAATGATGAATAAATAGATCTACAGCATGATTAAAGCGCTGTGAAAGTTTCTCTTCAAGCTGGAACGCTTTGACCACTCGAATCCCATTCACGCTTTCCGCTAAGCTATCACTGACTTTTTCGTAGGCAGAAGCAACTTGATGATCCAATACGACCAATTGATTGGTCAGCTTAAATAGGACCCAAAGCCCTAAAAAAATAAATAATAAAGGAACTAATCCCAGCCAAGGGTGGTACCAACACAAGAGTCCAACGGTCACGATGACAACCAAACTTGACTCAAACACTTGTCGCCAAAAATTGATGAGCGCTTCTTTTAATTTGTCTGAATCACGGGTGGTTCGAGATAATACCTCTCCCAACCCATGCTTCCAGTGCCACGAAACATCTAAATGCTGTACTTGATAAAAGATTCTTTCCCTTAAAATACTCAGTAATTGCTGACCAATGGTTAAAGCACTTAACCCTGCCAGATACTGAATAACAGCCCTAATGCCAGCAATACTCGCAAGAAGAATGAACCAAAACCAGGGGTTCAAAGGATCAGAAAGCGTATGTTGAAATAAGGTTTCTCTTTCACTATGTCTTAAGGTATCAATCGCATGACCAATTGAATATTGTTGGAGTGCTAACCCTATATTTGCAATAACAAATAAGGTCGTCGTCAATAAGAAACGAAATGGCATAAATCGATACAAAGCCAAACTTCGTAATAATGGATAATTTTTAAACATAAAAGATAGAATAAATTTAAGATTTTGTATTAGTGCGAGATTCATGCCAGATCGATAATCTAAAAAAATATTTTAAATTATTGTTTTATATTGATTTTATAGATCTTTATTTATTGTGAGTGTTGATTTTAAAACACTATTGAAATTGATTTGCTGTAATCGCAACAAAAATTGATATATCAACATCATAAAAAAAGATATTAAAAATAACCTATAAATATCAATAAATTAATGAGTGGCACCATTTTTGCTTTAAAGCATACAAATCACAAAAGGATGTCACAATGACAACACTTCAAACTCAACCATTAAACACACTTTGGTACACACGTTGCCCTGTTCCAACAGGCTTAGGCATTTCAATTCAAAAGGGTTGGCTCAAAGAAAAGTTTGATAAGCAGCAGATTGAAATAAAATCAATTCGAGAATCAAATTCCAAAGATATTCGTAACTCTCATTTTAACCATACCCTTGCCAATTCAGTTCGGCATGGCGGCAGTATTCCTGCAATTTGGGCATATGCATCTGGTCAAAAAACCAAAGTGATTGGCTTATCTTGGGCGGATGAAGTCCAATTGTTGTTAACACGCTATGATTCAAACATCAAAACTGTTGCTGACCTAAAAGGCAAACGTTTTGGAATTCCACTGAATCAAGATGCAATTATTGACTTCTCACGTGCACAGGCGATTCGTGGTTTAGAAAATGCTTTAAAAACAGTAAATTTGAAGGTAAACGATCTTGAATTAGTCGATTGTTTACGAGCAGATATTTTAGCCGCACAGCAACAACAGCCAGAAGAAAATGATTCTAGCTTTTATGGTAGTCGCAATAAAATCAGCGCAAGTGCAGAGATCGTGGCATTAATTAAAGGTGATGTAGATGCCATTTTTCTAAAAGGTGCACATGCTGCACAAATTGCTCATGATTTCGCCCTGCACACGATTATTGATATTGGTTCACATCCAGATCCTATTCTACGCTCCAATAATGGAACACCAAGAACGCTCACTGTTGATGAAGATTTTCTAACGCAATATCCAGAGCAGGCAAAATTGATTGTTGATGCTGTTTTACAAGCAGAACAATGGGCACATGCGCACGCTGATGAAACTCATCGCTATCTCGCAAAAGAATGTAATAGTAGTGAGCAATGGGTTGATGCAGCATACGGTGCGGATGCACACCTGAAACTGAACACTAACTTTGATGAAATCTCTATTATTGCATTACAAGACTTGAGTGACTTTCTCTATCGCTGGAACTTTGTACCAGCACAAATTAATGTTCGTGAATGGCTGGCACAAGATATTTCTATTCAAACTCAAGTGGCTTAATACTTTAAAATAAAAAAGGTTGTCATGATGACAACCTTTTTTACAACTTGATTTTATTAATTAAGCTGAATTCAACAAGAAATATGATACTCGGAAACGTCATCAGCAACCTGCGTGATGTACGTAAAATAATGTTTCTACGATACATTTGAAATAAATCCAAAAAAATGAACAGGTTTTGCAGTGAGCAGCGATAGCTGCGCAAGATGGTTGCCCTTGCGGAGCTTCGCTCCTCATGCCGAAACAAAAGTAGGTCGAGCCGACAGCTTATCCTGAAATTGGATGAGAACTTGGTAAGATTCCACCAAGATATTTTTTCAATAAGTTATAGAAATATTTAAGTCGAACTCAGTTTAATTAAATTTAGTCACATTTTCCGCCTGCTTCTTCAGAAGTACAGAGTTATATTCTCCTGGTGGAATATTATTTAAATAATAATTTCCAACATGATATAGCCTCCAGCGAATTGGATCATGCGTGGTATGGGTTCGTGCATTACGCCAGAAACGGTCTAGGTTCCATTTCGATAAAGTTGAACTAGCACCAAGTAATCCAAAAATTTCACTCGAAATTTTTAAAGATGCATGGTCAGACTGACTACGAGTGGCAGCAACCGATAAAATCAGTTCAGTTTGCAAGTCTTCATCCTCTAGATTTGCCAAATGCTGTTCAAAAATCTGTGCGGAACGATCCAATAATGCCTCAGCCGAACGAACCAAAACAGCAAATTCACCAATCTGTTTGATGATATGAGGCTCATGCGTAGGCGAATCGACCCCACTTTCTACCCAAGGTCGAGCATGATGTTGTAAATAATCAATCCCACCTTGTAGCGCGCCTTTGGCAATTCCTGTGTCCATTGCAGCATGTAAAATCTGAGGCCAAGTCAGCCCGGTACGTAAAACAGTGCCTAAACCACCCGTATTCCGCTTGGCAACATAACGTTCATCAACAATCACATCTTTAAAATTAACAGTGCCACTGACACTATTATTTTGTCCCATCGCATCCCAATCATCGAGTAACTCTACACCCTGCGTATCACGATGAATTAAAATCGAGACAGGTCCATCATCACTACCCGCAAATAAGGAAATCCATTCTGCGAGTAAAGAACCCGTAGAGTAGAATTTACTGCCATTTAAAATTAATTGCCCTTCTGTATTTCGCTCTACACGCGTCTTATGCTGAAATTTATCTTTACCACCCACTTCTGCAAGTGCATTGCCCAAACGCTTTCCGCTTAAGATATCACCAAGTAGTTGATTACGAATGTCTTCATCGTAGCCAGTTAGAATTCCTCGGAACATGGTGAAGTGAATCTGTAATAACTGCCCAACACCACCATCTGCTGATGAAATAATTTTCACCACATTGACCAAAGTTGAAATACTGGCACCTAAGCCCCCAAATTGCTTGGGTACAATAATTGCAGTTAAACCAGCTTCTGAAATTAAGCGTGCCTGTTCATAAGGTATGGTCTTATTATAACTGGGGTCTCGAGCAAATTGATTCAGTTGATCTGCCACCTCTTTTGCAATATCAAGTGCTTCTTGTTCACTTTGAATATGCCTAATACTGCCTAATTCTAAAAAATTACGTTGGTTAATGTCGTTCATTGTTAACTCCAGAAAATCTATTCTTTTTTATGCGCAAACTTCAAGGACCTTGTTTTTAAATAAGCTTGGCGCATGGGTAAGCAAAGTTGTGGTATATGTATGTTGAGGATGACTAAGCACTTGATCTGTTTCGCCATATTCAACAATATGTCCATTTTTTAATACGGCGACTCGATCTGCGATTGCTCGAACAACCCCTAGGTTATGGGTCACAAATAGTAAGGTCACACCTTGCTGTTGGAGGTCTTGTAGCAGTTTTAAGATAGAAGCCTGAACTGAAACATCCAAAGCAGATGTAATCTCATCACAAATCAAAATCTCAGGTTGGCACAACAAAGCTCGTGCGATCGCCACTCGTTGTCGCTCCCCACCCGATAAATCTCTTGGATAGAGTTCCTGAACTTGTATAGGCAGAGAGACTTGTTTAAGTACCTGCGTGACTTTTTCTATGGCTTCTTGTCGAGATGCTCCAAAGAAATGCTGTACAACTTTAATTAATGTCTGACCAATCGTATGTGCTGGATTCAAAGCCTTATAAGGGTTTTGAAAGATATATTGCAGTTTATGCCGCTGCTGCAAATGACGCTGTTGCCCACGCAACGACAAGACTTCATCTGCCAATGTAATTCGTCCATCTGCATTTTCATTCAGACCAGCAATGACACGCGATAAAGTGGTTTTTCCTGAACCCGATTCACCCACCAATGCTAAACATTCGCCTTTTTTGAGTTGAAGTGAGATATCAAAAAGTGCCTGTTGCTGCCCATACCATGCATTAATATGTTCAACTTTTAACAAGGCTTCCCGATCTGTTTCTCTTTCAATCACTTGATGATCAATCTCTTTAAAATCAATCACACCGACATGATCCGAATGGTGACAAGCAACAAAATGCGGATCAAACCCATGTTTTAATTGAGTTAATTCCGGTTGTTTTTGACGACATATATCTGTGGCGAAACTACAACGTGCCGCAAATGCACATCCCACTGGACGCTCATTTGGTGAAGGTGCCCGTCCCTCAATTGGAGATAAATATTTACGGATAGCCACATCAGGAATCGCGTTAAGTAAACCTTGTGTATAAGGATGTTTAGGCGTTTCAAATAGTTGGGTTAATACCGTATCTTCAGTAATCCGCCCTGAGTACAAAACAATCACTCGATCGGCTATATCTTTTACAACGGTTAAATCATGCGATACATAGATAGCAGCAACGTTATATTCCCGACATAATTTACGAATGATATTCAACACCAATGTCTGCGTCGTCACATCTAATGCGGTGGTTGGCTCATCCAGAACGATCAAACGTGGCTGTAGCAAGAATGCCAAGGCCAATAAAATTCGTTGTTGTTGCCCACCCGAAAGCTGATGAGGATAGCGCTTTAGAAATAGCTCATCATGCGGCAATCCTACTTCATTTAAAATTTTGGCAACCTTTTGGTATTTTTCCGTACTAGATAGCTGTGTTTGATGGACTTCTAATAGTTCAAATAAATGTTGACCGATACTTAATGCTGGATTGAGTGCTGTTCCTGGATCTTGGGCGACGTGACTCATTTTATAACCACGCACTTGACGTAAAGCATGATCATCTAAACTGAGAATATCTTCATCATCCAGTTCAATTGTGCCTTGAATAATCTTGGCTCCATATCGTGCATAGCCCAATAAGGCACTGGATAATGTGGTTTTACCTGAACCACTCTCGCCAACTAATCCTAGAACTTCACCTTCTCGTAGATTAAATGAAATATCAGAAACGATATGATTACCAGTGTTTACCAATGCCACAGTTAAGTCTTTTACAGTCAATACGGTATTTTTAAATAGATCTGCCATGCTTATTTTTCCTCAATCCGAGCTGCTGCACGTCCGACGCCCTCAGCCAATACATTCGTTCCGAGCGCAAACAAGGCAATGAAGATGACAGGAGCAAATACCGCCCACGGCTGCACCAATAAACCAGCACGATTTTCATTAATCATGAGTCCCCAATCTGCTGCTGGAGGTGCTACACCATAACCAAGAAAAGCCAAACCAGATAACATACCCACAGCCCATGTCAGCATCACACCAAGATGGATGAGTAAAGGCGTCAACATGTTGGGTAAAATTTCACGAAATAAAATATAGGTTTTTGAGTACCCGAGAATTCTGGCTGCTTCGATATATTCTTGTTCTACGAGATTAAGTGCAACGCTTCGTACAAGACGTACTACGCCAGGAATAAAAGCAATTGAAACCGTTAAAACAATAAGCCAAGGTTCCCGACCTAACATGGAAACGATCAGCAAGACCAATATAAGATCAGGAAAGGCCATAAAAACATCTGTAAGCCATGTCACGAACTGATCAATCCTATTTCGGGCAAAAGCAGCGAATACACCTAAACTAGTGCCAATCATTAATGCAATCAAACTGGCAGCCAGTGTCATCCAGATGATAGAAGCCCCTCCAGAAAGTACGCGTGACCAGACATCATGACCAATATAATCATAGCCAAGAAAAGATTTTCCCTCAGGCGGACCATATGTCATACCGATTAAAGCCGTAGGCTCAAATGGAGCCAATAGTGGGCCAACAAGTGCAAAAATCAGCACTAAGGTCGTGACTACAAATCCAAAACGTACCTGTCTTTCACGAATTAATGTTTGAAAAAAATTTCTTTGATACCAATGAAGTGAGCTCATTTCCCACCTCCTTGCTGAATGTTCTTTAACGCATTACGGCGGTTAACAGGTTTGACGGTAATTGGTCGACCTGACTTCCATAAACGTAATGCCTGACGCAGACCAGGCGAACGTGCTTTATGTCTTTTGGCTGTTCGTATTTTTGGTGTGAGTAAAGTCGTGATTAAATCTGCGATTAAATTAACGGCTACCACACAAATGGTCAGTAATAAAACAATTGCTTGAATGGTCGGGATATCTCTTAATTCAATTGCGGCATTGAGTGCATTACCAATACCGGGATAACTGAAAACCACCTCAATAATGAGAGCACCGCTCAGCAGAACTCGTATCGTTAATGCTGTTCCCTGTACCACTGGCACCAATGCATTGGGTAAAACATGTTTCCATATGATCCGACGCTCAGGAATACCACGCAATCGTGCAGAGGTTACATAGTCAGACTCAAGTGCATCAATCATAGAACCACGAACTAAACGCATCAGATATGGAATAAGCGATAAGGCCAACGTTAAAATCGGTAAAACTAGAAACTCGATTTGGCTAAAAGCTGACTGCTCTGGAATCAACAAGGACGCAGCTGGCAATATATGAAGGATTGAGGTTGAGAAAAACATCATTAACCAGATTGCAATCACAAACCCTGGAACAGCCTTGAATAGAATAGAGCTTGAAACAATAATGCGATCTAGTTTGCTATCTCGACGGAGTGATAGCCACACACCCAGTACCACTGAAAGTGGTACAGTGATGACAATAACCAAGATCGTTAATGCAACGGTGTTTCCGAAATAATTCTGAACAATTTGCACAACAGGTACATTGGAATCAATCGAACGACCAAAATTACCTTGTAATAATTGACTCAACCAATGCCAGTATTGAATCAATATTGGATCATTCAGGCCTAATTGTTCACGAAGTATTTGAACTGTCGCTTCAGGCGCTTCTGGGCCCAAAATGACGCGAGCAGGATCAGATGGAAGTGCTTGTGTAGCAATAAAAACAATGAGACTAATCACAAAAACAACCAATACACCTGACAACAACCGTGTGAAAAACCAAGGTAACCATGCTGGTACTTCAAATGATCTAGTGATAGTTTGATGTGAAATGGCTGTCTCTATTTTGCTGGATTGCGTTGTCATAGCGGTCACCCCCTACGCCAAAATTCATCTGTACGCCACGCAGCAAAGCCTGTGCGATCAGGAGTTACTCCACCAATTTGGCTCGAATGTGCATCGAGTACATTGTTAAAACCCCAAATGAGTAAACCACCTTGTTCATGCTGAATATGCTGTGCTTCATGAACAAGAACTTTGCGTTTTTCCAAATCAGTTTGTTGCAATGCCGCATGCACTAGTTCTGTAAAACGCTCATTGTTAAAGCGGGTCTTATTATTTGCCGCACCTGGCCCATCAATTTGCAAGACGGTTAATAAAAAAGGGCGTGAAACGTTCGAACCTGTACTAAATGCCCAATCCTGTTTTACAGCATCAGCAAAGGTGGCAGCTTCAACCTGTTTAACATTAACGATAACACCAGCCTGAGCTGCATGCTGTGCAAAAACCAATGCAGCATTGCTATCCGGACCTGTATATAAATCAACTGCCAAGCTATTGCTAAAACCAGCTTCTTTCAACAACGCCTTCGCTTTATTTAAATCCTGCTTACGTTGTGGAATACTGTGGTCATATACAGGGTCACTAAAGGAATAGAGATCATTTGCAGCTCGTCCTTGTCCAGCTAAAGCCCGTTTAACCAAATCATCTCTATTGGCAATCAATCTAAAAGCTTGACGTACTCGAGGATCATTGAACGGTGCTTTTGAGGTATTCATATCAAAAGATTGCCAAGCATCTGTTTCAGAGGAAACAAGATTCAGTCGTTTATTGGCTTGAATTAAAGCAATATGCTCGGCACTTACCCCTGCAGCAATGTCAATTTGACCTGATTGCAAAGCAGCAAGACGTCCTGTCTGATCTTTAAAATCAATGATTTCTATTGCATCAGCATAAGGTTGATTTTCTTTCCAGTAATTTTCAAAACGGACAAAGCGTGAGCGCTGACCCGGTGTAAAACTTTCAAGCTTAAAAGGCCCAGCACCTACGACATTTTTAACAGGGTCATAATCTGTAGGAACGATGCCTCCCCAACTCATCCATGCTTCAGGTAAAGCAACCAAGCCTTTTCCTTGAACAAAAGGAATCTCAACGGTGTATTCATCTCGCTTTTTAATACCATCTCTTTGCAATGAATAAAGATAGGCAGCAAATGGTGAAGCGAGTTTAGGGTCAGTCAAACGGCGTAAGGAAAAAATAACATCATCAGCAGTAATGGTTTTACCGTGATGAAATTCGAGACCCTTTTTTAGGCGAATGGTCCATTTCGTTCCATCATTATTTGGTTCTGCAAATTCTGCAAGTGCGAGTTTGGGCTGAATATCTCTGCCCCATTCCCATAATTTTGCATATAACGGCCAGCCTCTAAATGCACTGGACATGCCAATAGGCTTATGTGCATCTAGATTACCTGCTTGATTACCATTGATCACCCCAATTTTAATCACACCGCCTTTTTTCGGGGTATCATCTTGAGTTTGACTCGGATCAGCATTTTCCGAAGATGAAGACTCAGTTTTAGAACATCCTATCAGGCTCATCCCAGCAACAGCTCCAATTCCCAATCCGGTCTGTTTGATGAGCTCTCGACGCGTAATTTTGTGCATGTTTCCCCCTTAAACGACGACTGCTTGATTCAAGAGAGAATCAATGGATGAATTTTTATTAAGTTTAGGTAACTCAAAACCATGATCGAGCTCTAATAAAGGGAACAATAAATCAGCTACACGATAGGCTTCTCCAATTAAAGGGAAACCAGATAAGATAAAGGCAGATACACCATAGCTTTCGTATTCTTTAATCCGTTCTGCAATATTTTCAGCACTACCGACCAAGGCTGTGCCCGCTGCTGGGCTTAAAATATCAAAACCAAATAAAGATGGCCCAGTCCAAACATTAGGATAAATTTCAAAATCTTTGGCACGAGGTAATACTCCATGTCGGAGCAATGTAAGATTCCTTTGAACGATCGGATTTGGGCTTTGATAACTCTCAAAAGTCTCATCGGGTGGAAGCTGCCGTTTAACAGCTTCGATTGCATAATTGACATCAATCTTGTCAAGTAGCGACTGAGCATACTGCCAAGCCTCTTCTTCTGTTTCCCGTACAATAATTTGTAATCGAGTACCAAACGCTAAAGTACGTCCAATTTTTTCCGCCTCAGCCGCAACTTTGCTAAACTTTTCTCCAAGTAGCGGTGGCGTATTCGCAAAACTCAAATACACATCGAGTAATTCAACAGAATGCTGAACGCCTTTGGCAGAAGTTCCAGCTCCCCATAAAGGAACACCCTGCTTTTGAGTTGGACCACGCCATTTGGACATAGGAGATCCCCCTTCTAGACGTGGCGCAATTTGAATAAATTCGCCATCAAATCCAGATGTATCACCTAAATAGTTTTGCTGAAATGCAGTCCAGTATTCTTTGCTAAAGTCATAACGCTCATCATGCGTATAGTGAATACCTAAAGCTGCCAATCCCTTATCATTTCCATTAACGACATTAAACAACAAGCGCCCTTTAGAAAATGCATCAAACGTTTGCGCATATTTTGCCAAAACTGCTGGCTGGACTTCTCCAGGATGTTGGGCAACCAGAAACTTTAAACGTTCAGTAACTGGAATTAAACTTGCAGCAACAGCAAGTGTTTCATACTCGCTGGTACCCATAAGTGAACCGTAAAAACCAAGCCGATCTGCAGTAATCGCAACCTGTTGCAAGTGTTCATAATCGGTATCCCACCGCCCAGATTCCAACCAAGGATATGGTCCATCTGGAGAAGTGAGATACCATAAAAGTTTTACAGCCATAATATTCTCTATATTTATATTTGAATCAGGTTTCTAGTGAAGTGGAAGTAATCCAAGCGACTTCGCTTTATCGGTTAAACCACTCATTCGCCACTGCTGGTGTAAAACACCTTGTCCGTATTCACGGCTTCCCCCAGCTAATTCAGCAAGTAACTGAATCTGTGCACCTTCCTCAAGCAACAAGATAAATTCAGCTGTTTCTTGTAAGCCCTGACGCCCCCATACAGTCGCACCACCGTTGGCTTCTAAAATTGCTCGATGTTCGATATCAACTTTGAGTTGATCTAAAATGAAATCTACCTCGGCCTGACGACGATCAATATAAATTGGTAGTTCTTTAAATAAATGAAAGCGCTGAACAGGCACATAACGAATCGGTAAGGTCCGATGGGTTTGCGCCCAAGCCCCTAAATTCGGCGCGTGTACATGAGATATTGTGGTGACATCTGCATGCTCGCGAAAAAGTTTGTTATAACGCCCACCTGCATTTTTTCGTCCCAATAAAACTTCACCATCAATTGTCTCCACAAGTACTTTGCTTTTTTTATCTTTAGACCAAGGTCCTGCATAGTTAAAAGTGATTAAGGTATTATCAGGTCCACGTTCAACAAAATTGACTGTTCCATTTGCCGTGATTGTTCTGGTTTCACGAAACACTTCAAAAGCAAATTCAGCTTTTTCACGGTTCGATTCGATAAAGTCATTTAGTTCAGGAGATAGCGGAGTTTGAATAAGCGTTGTCATGATCAATATCCTATTAAAATTGTTTATTTTGGCGGCGCTTTAAAACTTCGAGCAAAGGACGGTGATCCACCCAAGTATCAAGATCAACATCGCGCTCGAGAAAACCGTGTAACCAAAGAAAATCTTTTTGTTGTCTTAAAAGCTCTAAGCGCTCTTCACTTAATGATGGATGTAAAGACTTATGAAAGTTATTGCGGTAGGCTGTCGCTACGCTTTCTGCACCAGCAATCGT
Organism: Acinetobacter sp. C26M; assembly: GCF_023702675.1. NCBI lineage: Bacteria > Pseudomonadati > Pseudomonadota > Gammaproteobacteria > Moraxellales > Moraxellaceae > Acinetobacter > Acinetobacter sp. C26M. The sequence continues at coordinate 1,993,413 of NZ_CP098478.1, read as the reverse complement.
TTCATCTTGAAGAATAACCAGCACTTCATCTAAATGATCTTGCGCCCAATCAGCGGTATCAAACAGCTCTTCCAAAAAATCAACGACAACGTCAAAGTGATCTTTCAATAAGTCTTCATGTACAGTGATTGGACGAGGCGTACCATTGTTTACACGAGAAGTCACATCCTCAAATTGATCCAAATCAATCCCAACTTTTAAACCGCGCTTTGTAGCAGCTTCAACAGCTGATGCACCTTTTACATAAACGGCATCAACTTCACCTGTGATTAATGCATCTAATCCAGACCAATAAGTACTGGCATCACGTACTTGATTAGGCGACTCAGCTCTTTCAGGGACTTCAATAAAATCCACATCACGGAAGGTTAAATTTGCAAGTTGCAAAGCACCTCGGATACCTTGTAATGACATTGCTCTAAAAATGCTGCCAGCACGCTTATCGGCGTACTCTGGTAAAGCAACTTTCACATTTTTTAAATGCTCTGGCTTACTGATTTCAGAATCAGGGCGAACAATAATCACCTGCCATTCATCAATCCACGTCAAACCAATAAGTCGACTTGGAGCGCCTTCAGAACGAGCAGCTAATGCTGGAACATTTCCACCCTCACGAAATAATGCAGGCAGTTGATGATCAAAATGATGAACAGATAGACCTTTACGGGCATCTTGTAAAACAGCAACATCAATACCGTGCTGTTCAAACTTTTCAATCAGTGTTCCACGTTTTAGTGAGATACCAGTTGCTGTTGGTACAGGACATCGAGTGACCCAAATTTCAGATAAACTACTCTTTACAAATTCTTTAGAATTTTCTTTTTTATCGAGAACAAGTGACATAGGTATTCCTTAGGATATTTCCAATTTCATATCACTTGTATTGAGCAGCTTTTATGCCAAATGTGATTGTTTATATTTTTCAATAGCTTAATTAAAATTCAATATCTATTTGTTGTTTATATTTCATCATTTTTTTAAATCAGTGTTGATTTCACAGCAGCTCAAAAGGCAAAGCCTCTTCCTATCGATAATTAGAGACAGCCCCATATTTTTTCAAATACATCTAAAATTGGCACACATTCTTATTGTTTATAGTTTTCATCGTGAATCCTAATTGTGTTCAAAATTGCACGAATTGAGTCGCTATTAGAAACATCTGACAAGGTTGATATTATGATTTTTTGAATATGTTTCAGGTTGGAACGATGAAAGTAGCACGATCAAGAATTTCAAAGTCGCTCAAGCTAATTGTATAATCAGACATGGTTTATGATTTAGTTTTCAAATGAAGCAAATATTTTCTGACAGCACTCAAATTAGTGTGGTTTCTACCTTTTCTGAATTAGTAAATTCGAATTTTCAAGGAGATATGAATGCGATTTGCTGGCATAGAGAGCTGGTTGGAGATTTTAAGGAAGTCGTAACTAAACTTGAGTTAAAAGACAATATTACTGAAGTTTCCGTTGAAGATCTCTTAGCACTGCAACTTTCAGAACAAGGTCTTGTAGCAAGAGAAATTCTTTTAGAGGATATCCAGCAATTAACTGATTTTGGTGCGTCTCCCTCTCTTAATTTACTTAAATGCTACGAACGCGATGAAGAGTTCGATTTCATTTCAACCGATGTATATTCCTATCATGTGGATCGTTCACCTATCGAAACAGATACGTTTTTATGTACCTATTATGGTCCTGCAAGTGAAATCCTCCCTTCTGATCAGGTTCAGCAAAAAATTGTAATTCCAGAAATACGAGAAAAACTTAAAGAACTACATGAGGGTTCAGAAGCTGAATTTGAAAAGTTCTTAGAAGAATATTTTTTTGATTTACATTATCAAGCTAAACCCAATGCCAAACCTGTCAATTTAGGTACAGGCCATCTTTGGCGTCTAGCGGTAGACCATCCAACACAACAAGCATTGCCTTGTGTTCATAGAGCGCCTATTGAAAAAAATGGCGATTATCGACTGCTGTTGATCTGTTAAGTATTTAATCTAGATCAGCATTATTATGGAGATATTAATTGATAATCAAAAACAGCACCCCCACTCTTGTTGTTGGTGCTGCACTTGGTCGTGCGTGAATAAATCCTCACAACATGATTTTTAATAATTCCATTTACCAGTTTATTTTTAAACCGAGTGAACCATTCAATGCTTCACCCACATTTCCAGCCCCATATCCACCACCTGCCCAATATTTTTTGTTGAATAGATTGTTGATATTGACATTCAATACCGCATCATACTTATTGAATTTAAAATTATAAGATGTTCCCAAATTAACAAGCGTATAAGCTGGGACTTTCATTTGATTGGTATTGGTAATATATGAAGATCCATTATAACGAACATTCCCATGTACGCTTAAACCTTCAATCATTGGAAAACTATACTCAGCACTGGACACTGCTTGCCATTTTGCTGCAAATGCAGGGCTATTACCTTCAATGGCTTTATTCTCATCAGATACACGATTAATTTCACTGTCTAAACGAAGTAGTCCTACACCGAACTTCAATTGATCAGATGGTTTATATGTCCCATTCATTTCCCAACCTTGATAAGTGGTCAGGCCATCTTGAGTCAAATATTTTAAGCTATTGCGAATAACATCCATCGCTTCTACACGCTCAACTTTAAATAAAGCTGAGCTCAAGCTAAATTGATCAAGATCATATTTAAACCCCACTTCATACTGCTTACTGACTGTGGCATCTAGTTGTTCACCCGCATTGGCATACGGTGCTTCAATGCGTTGCCCCCGTTCTATTCCTTCTACATAACTGCCATAAATAGTCGCATCCGGAATCGGTTTATAAATCAAAGCAGCGGTAGGCGTCGCCTTCTTGGTACTATACCCATTGTCAGAGCCACTTGCTGCTTCATTATCAAAATAGGTATATCGCACACCGAGAATAGCTTGCCATTGCGAACCAAAATGAAGGGTGTCGCTTAGGAAGCCATAGGTCTGACTTTCTGGTGTGCTTTCTGGTGATAAATAAAAGTTAGGCGTATGGGTTATTTTATAGTCAGGTTTTCGGTAGATGTTGCCTGTAAAATAATCACCCCAGAAAAATTCCGAATATTTATCAAAATTTCGGATATAGCCTGTACCCGCAACCAGCTCATGTTGAATTGATCCAGTCTGGATATTGCCTGTTACTTGCAACTGGTTTAAAAAGTACTGCGATAAACCCGCAAAACTATATAGATTCCCTTCATAATCGCCTTGCTCATTTGCAAGGTTGGCAAATATTTTATTCGATAGGTGTTTCTTGCGGGTATAACCAAAATCATATTTGGCAGTCCAGTCATCATTGATTTTCCACTTTAAATTTGTAGAAGCAACCAAGGTCGCTGTTTTATAGTAGGAACCATCAATGTTGATATGATCATAGTCATAGTTGATTTGGGGTAGTTTTCCATTACTACCAATCACATCATAACTATCAAGATAGAACTGAATTGGCTCATGTTTTCGATTGTTATATTCGTAAATAACATTGCTTTCCCAAGTTAAATCATCAGTTAATTGCTTATCGAATGCAAATGATGTCACAAAGCGGCGGTTATCTGTTTCATTATAGGCCGTGCCTGCATCTCCCCCCAAAGTGAAGCGATAGTCTATATCTAGGCTGTCTAAATGATTGCTATTGTCAACATAAGCAGAAAATAAACTCGAATTGCGATAATCAAGTTGTAAACTGCTTTTTGGAATTGCTGTAGGGCGTTTTGTTTGATAACTAATGGCTCCTCCTGGTGTGCCAAAGCCATACATAAAACCAGTTAGTCCTTTTAAAGCAGTGACACTTTCAGCAACCTCTACAGGAAAATCACCACCCCAAGATAAATACACAGGAACACCATCAACATAGTAGTTGCGAACACCTAATCCACGAATTTGGGTACCCCACCAATCTGTAGACATTGAGTTGGTTGGAGTATAAACAGATGCATCATTGGCAAAAATCTGTCCGATCGATTTTGCACCGCGCTTTTCAATGTCACTACTTTCAACAACTGTTATAGAAAAAGGTGTATCCAGTATCGACTTATTGCCTAAAACCCCCGATTGTGTCTGTCTTTTTAATCCACGTGGCTGGTCTTGTGCAGAAACACTAATCACGGGAAGTTGAGAAGCATCTGTTGATTTTTCTATACCATTCACGGCAATACTTTTTAATTGTCCGACTTCGCGAATTTGTTTGGGCTGCTGAGAAGTCTTGTTATTTTTCTCAATCGTCCAGCCACCATGGTCTTGCTGAACTAATTGTAATTTTGTACCTTTTAAAAGCTGTTCGAATCCTTCTGCAACAGTATAAGAGCCCTCTAACCCTAGGGTATTTAGTCCTTTGGTTAAATTGGGATCAAATGATAATGCGATACCCGATTGCATAGCAAAACTGGATAATGCTTGTCCCAACTGACCTGATCGAATCTCAAAGTGTTGTTGTGTTTGCTTATCGGCAGCATAGGCTGTGGCTGAAATACCGTATATAGCACTGAGTATTGCGATCCCGATTGCTTTTGTAAGCACATTTTTTCCCTGTTGAGCGTACATATTTTCCCCTTGTCATTAACAATGATATGTTCCTTATCATCTATGCCAGTTGAGAATTAAAATCAGCTCATAAAAAAATGATTTTTTTCTGTTATTTATTCTGCGGCTTGAATATGGGTGAAATAACCACCTGCGTACTGCTCAATTTTAAGATCATAAGTCTGTGCAAGCATTGCATAGACTTTTTCCAAATGATCAATTGGATAGGTTCCTGATATTTTAATGTTTTCAACATTAGTATTGGTTCGCATTATGCCTTTTTGATAGGGTTGTAAACGAGCAACAAACTCTTTTAAGCTCATTTCATTCACCATTAAAAAACCTTTCGTCCATGCGATACTGCTTTCCTCATAGTTTTTTGTTTTATCTATCGCATGCGCATTAAAGCTCAGCTGTTGTCCTGCTTCAACGATTTGCTTGTGCTTTGATTGCTGTGCAGAAACACGGACCTTTCCTTGTGTTACAGTGACCATTGAATACTCTGGCGTCATTTTTACCAAATATTTTGTTCCTAAGGCTTGTGCTGAACCTTGTTGGGTATTCACCACAAATGGGCGATTAAGTTGGTCATGTCGAGTTTCAATCCAGATTTCACCTTTGCGTAAAATAATGGTTCGTTGTTGGTTTGTATATTCAACATCTATGGCAGAAGCGGCATTCAGTAAGATGACTCCGCCATCTGGCAAGGTAATACTTTTTCGCTCACCTATGCCACTGCGATAGTCAGCAAACCATTGCATCTGTTGATTACTTAAATAAAAACCTGAACACAGCGGAATAAGTGCCAATAACCATAAATATTTTTTATGATATTGCTTTGATGAGTAGCCCACTTTTTGTACGACAGGTATTACAAGATCGATCGGGACATCTGAAAATTTTGTTTGTAGTAATAACGCCTTTTCCCAAACCTTTTGATGTACAGCACTTTGTGATTGCCACTGCTGTAGTTGTTCAAGTTCATGTGATGACAGCTCATTTTCTTGCATGCGTATGAGCCATTCAATCGCTTGCTCTAAAACTTGTTGTTTATCCAAATTGGACATGAGTTTAGAGATCCTCAGCAGCCAACATTGCTTGCAAACAATGAAGGTAAGCCCGCTGAATATTACGTTTCACGGTACTAACTGAAATATCCAAGCGATCTGCAATTTCTTGATATTTTAATTTTTCTAACTGGGCATACAAGAACGTTAGAACCACGCTGTAGGGTAACTCTGCTAATAACGTTATAACCTCTACTAAGGTTTCAATAATTATGATTTGACGCTCTGGTGATGGTTGTTGTATTTCAGGTTGCTCGATTAAAACCTCAAGATAAGCACGTTCTACTTCCTTTCGTTGTAACCAGTTCACCATCAGCCCTTTCGCGATATTGACGAGATAGGCTCTGGGTTGCTGAAATTCTAATTGTTGCTGTCGTGCCAACAGACGCAAAAAAGTGTCTTGAGCTAAGTCTGCAGCATCTGCTGAGTTTCCTAGTTTTTTATATAACCAGTGATAAATCCATGTGTGGTGCTGCTGGTATAGCATTGAAATTTGCTGGTCTATCGCAGGAGATGACATAAAATACGCCATTCGATTATACAAATAATAATTATTATCATTTAAAGTCTTTCTAAATTCAATTGTAATTTATCACTAAACTTTCATCCCTATTCATAGGTTGAAATTATGCTTCCATTCCTTTCTTATTTTCACCAAAACTCTAAATAAAGGAACATTGTTGTTCCTTCTTTCTGCTATGCAATCTAGCCGTTGATATCTAAAATCAACTTATGCTCTTACAAGATATTGATCCAGATTTTTTAGTGCCAAGCTGATGTTTGATAATAGTATTTGTTCCGAATAACCATCTCTTGCCTGTACAGATAAGCCATGTAAAACCAGCCCATAATATTGCCCTAATTGTTCAGGATCCGCATCCTCCAGCAATTGACCATCTCGTTTAGCTTGTTCAAAACGTTGAATCAGACCATTAACACGCTGAATGCGCTGCTGTTTCATCCAGACGAGAAGATCTTGATTTTCTTCACTTAATACACTTGCTGAAGAAACAACCATACAACCATACGCGTGATTTGTTTGAGTGTATAACTTGATCGCTTCTTGAAATAATTGGGTTATTACTGCTTTGATATTTTGCTGCTGCAATGCTTTGACTGCAAAGCCACCTTCATTTTGTTCGTAATGTTTAACAGCCTCTCTGAAAAGCGCTTCTTTTGAACCAAATGCTTTATAAATACGTGCTGAAGCAATACCCAAAACCTCAACTAAATCTGACATGGATGTTCCTTCGTAACCATGCTGCCAGAAAAAATCTCGTGCTTTGACCAAGGCTTTTTCTCGATCAAACTCTCTTGGTCTACCCGCCATAGTGCTTCTTTTATCAAATTTAGTGTTTTTTATTATTAATCGGAAAAATATTTTTCGCAAATAAATCAATATGATTTGTTGTATCTATACCCAATTTATGACTGTGATTTAAAAAATGAGTTGTTTTTAAATCACATAAAGCCTATTGTTTGTCGATCGACAACCAATTGAGTTTCAAAGATGCAAACAATCAAAGGCCCAAGTATTCATCTCGCGCAATTCAGTGATCATGTTTTTCCATTCAATAATTTAGCAAGCATTTCAGCATGGGTTGCGGACAATGGCTTCAAGGCTGTTCAACTTCCTGCGTGGGATAAGCGATTATTTGATGTCAATTTAGCAGCGCAAAGTCAAAACTATTGTGATGAGATCACAGGGATTTTAGATCATAACGGTCTGCAAATTAGTGAGTTAAGCACACATATTTTTGGGCAATTAATGGCGGTTCATCCTGCTTATGATGCTTTATGTGACGGTTTTGCACCAGATCATTTGCATGGAAAGCCAAAAGAAAGAATGCAATGGGCTGAGCAACAGATGTTAGCTTCGGTTCAAGCCTCTGCACGTCTAGGGCTACATGAGATGGGAACATTCTCTGGTTCTTTAGCATGGCCTTATATCTTTCCCTTCCCGCAACGTCCTGAAGGACTGATTGAAACTGCTTTTGATGAACTTGCGCGTCGTTGGATGCCAATTCTCAATGCCTGTGATGAGTACGATGTCAATCTTTGCTATGAGATTCATCCAGCTGAGGATTTACATGATGGTGCGAGTTTTGAAATGTTTTTAGAACGCACCAAATATCATCCGCGTTGCAACATTTTGTTTGATCCTAGTCATTTTATTCTTCAGCAGTTGAACTATTTAGAATACTTAGATATCTACAAGGACTTCATCCGTATGTTCCATGTAAAAGACGCCGAGTTCACACCAACAGGCCGTCAAGGTATGTACGGTGGCTATCAAAATTGGGGAGATCGAGCTGGTCGTTTCCGTTCTACAGGAGATGGCCAAGTTGATTTTAAATCGGTTTTCTCAAAATTAGCATATAACGACTATCAGGGTTGGGCAACTTTAGAATGGGAATGTTGTCTAAAAAATAAAGATGATGGTGCACGTGAAGGTGCTGAATTTATTAAGAAAAATATTATCCATGTAACCGACAAGATATTTGATGACTTTGCCGCTGCGCCAGTAAATCAAACACAAATCAACCAACTATTGGGCATTTAAGCGTAGAACGAGAAATAATGATGACGACGCATACTGAAAAATTATCAAAGCAATTTAATCATCACTACATCAACATTGAAGCTAAAAAATTACATTATGTATCCATAGGTAATGGGCCTGTTGTTTTACTGATTCCGGGCTGGCCGCAAACATGGTATGCATGGCGCCATGTCATGGCTGAGTTGGCTCAACATGGTTATCAAGCGATTGCCGTTGATCCACCTGGAACGGGTTACTCAGCTCCACTTGATGGCCACTATGATACTGGACGTATTGCAGCCATTCTATCTAGCCTGATGTCTGAACTTGGACATCATCGCTATGCGGTTATTGGGCATGATATCGGGATGTGGGTGGGCTATGCACTTGCCTGCGACTTTCCTGAATCCGTCACTCATCTTGCTCTCACAGAAGCTGTTATTCCGGGGTTGGCTCCACCGCCCGCAGTTTTTGTTCCACCTGAACAGAATATTTTTCTCTGGCATTTTATGTTTAACCAGATTAGCGATTTGCCTGAAGCTTTAGTCATGGGGCGTGAAGAAACTTATCTCAATTATATTTTTGATAAATGGTCATGGCATCGAGATAAAGTTGCTGCTGAAACCTATATAGAGGCTTATAAGCTTTCAGGACGTTTAACAGCAGGTTTTAATTACTATCGCGCCATCCCTGAAACCATTCGTCAAAATAAATTAAGGGGAACCAAAAATTTAAACATGCCCGTATTCGCAATTGGTGCTGAGCATGCAACAAACAATGCGCCTTATGAAACCATGAAAAAGGTGAGCACTCAGTTATCGAGTGCAATTGTCAAAGATTGCGGACATTTCATTATGGAAGAACAACCAGAAGTATTTTGTTCATTGATTCTTAATTTTTTACAGCAGGAAAAAGCAAGATGACTTTAAATATTGAAATCGAAAATTGGCTTAAGTCTCAGTCTGCGCTGCCCGCTGCTAATACATTGGATGAACTGAGGGCACAGATAAATCAATCGATTATCCAACAACAAGGTATTGATCGAGATTCATCTTATCAACACAGCTTTACTGTTATGACTGAGGATCAAGCAGAAATTGAAGTTCGTGTATATGTTCCCTATGTTTTAGAACATGTGCAACAACGCCCTGCGATGGTCTTTGCACACGGTGGTGGATGGTGTCTTGGCAGCCTAGATGCATGGGATCGTACTTGTCGTTTATTGGCAGAATCAACGATGCAAGTGATATTTTCTGTCGACTATCGTTTAGCACCTGAAATTAAGTTCCCGATCCCATTAACCGATTTTTTTACTGCATTGTCTTATATTCAGCAAAATGCTTCGGTATTTGGTCTTGATAAAAACCGTATTGCAGTGGGTGGAGACAGTGCTGGAGCAAATATCGCAGCAGCAGCCTGCCTACTGGCAAAACAACACCCTGATATTAAAATCAGTCATCAACTGCTGTTCTACCCAGCATTAGATGCCACCATGAGTAACGCTTCTTATCAAACATATGCGCAGGGTTTTGGTTTAACGACGGCAACCATGGCTTATTGTTGGGATCAGTATCTTAATACTGAGTCAGACAAAGTAAATGAACTAGTCAGCCCTTTGCTCGCGCATTCATTACAAGGCTTACCCGATGCCACGATTTTTGTATGTGAATACGATCCACTTCGACATGATGGTGAAAAGTATGCAGAGAAATTGCAAGCTGCTGGGGTCAATGTGAAATTCCATTTGTTAGCAGGCATGATTCATGGTGCTATTCATATGTTAGCGATCACATCAGCTGCGAGCGAAATATATGATAAAGTCCGAATATAAATAATTGTGTGCTAAATGACTGAGTCATTAATTTTTTTTAAACGTCCTATATCGATGCAGGTATAGGACGATTTACTTTTAACTTAATAAGAAGAAAACACGCGCTAGACGAGTTTTGTATCTTGATAGTGCTGGATAAACTGCTCAATTTTAGAGGGGATTTCACGATATTGTTTTTTAATTGCCAGTTCCATCAATTCTATTTGGACTTGTTCTTGTGCAAGCATATAGTCTAAAAACTCACGATCAGTATCTGCTCCTAAAGCATGGACTTGTTTTAAGTCCTCCAGATAAACTTTGGTTTTTGAATAAACCAGTTTAAGTAACTCATCCAACAAGAAAGATGGCGTTGAACTGATCAGTGATGCTTTTGCCTTAGTCAAAAAAGATGGCGTTGCATCGAGACCTAACTTCTCTGCATATGCAAAATAATGTGCTGTATTGAACTGTTCTAACTTTTCATAGGCACTCCAGAAAATATATTCTTGTGTTCCCTTTAAGCGATTGGCGATACGTGCAATTGCGATAAGCGCAAAAGCACGATTTTGCAATTCATAGTGAATTCCATTTAGAAACTGTTGAGACAACATTTTTATTCCTTATTCATCAGAATGAAGATCATGTAATACAAGGCGACTACGGAACAATCACAGACTTAATGTCTGTTTTGTAAATAACTTCTTTGGCAGCACGTATACCAGACTGTAAAGCACCATCTAGATAGCCACTCCATTCGGTTGCCGTTTCTGTACCCGCCCAATGAACTCGATCGACGGGCTGTCTGATGCAATCGCCATAAGTGGTCATCACTCCTGGTGGCATATGCGCAACATATCCCCCTTGAGACCACGCTTCAGTGAGCCAATCTTGTTCCACATACTCCAAAGGATGTGCTGCTTGTTGACCAAAGTAATAAACAAAATCTGCAATGACCCGTTGGCGACGCATATCAACATCAAGCGAACTTAATTCAATTGCATAATCACCTTCGATCAATCCCAATAAGACACCATGACTTGCTCCTTCTGGAGATTGATCAAACACAACGCTGACTGCTCGATCTGTCGCAACCACAGCACCATTTAAGTTTTGTTGCTTCCAAAAAGCGTTGCTATAGGCCAAATGAACTTTAATCACAGCACCCATGGTCATACTTTGTAATAACCGTTCACGCTTTGTAGGTAACGGTGGTGTGTAATGAATTTTGGATGCAAGTCCAGGCGGTGTGGCAATGATGATATTTTTTGCCTTATAGCTGTGGGCTTTACACACAACTCTGACATGATCGGCATGCTGCTCAACAGCTAAAACGGGTGAATTTAGGATTAAATGCTCTTGTAATTGATCTGCAATACGCTTGGAAATTTGCCATGCACCACCGATGAATTTATCTTGCTGTGCTCCACCTTCAGTTGAGATAAGACTTTCAAGTCCATGCCCTTGTCTAAAATATTCGAGAAAAAACAGATAGGACAATTGAGAGGTGTTACAACAGAAGAGTGCCCCTACGATGGTTCGCATAAAATCTCGCGCACCGTCTGTTCGCACATGTTTTAACAGCCAACTTTCAACCGACTCTGCATCCCATTGCTTTGCCTGTGCTGCTAACCAAGGTTCACCATTCGGCAATGTTTGAGCTTCTTTATTCCAACGGCGCTCAAGTAGCGCAATTTCAAGCAGTGAAGCAATTGGCAGCTTGGGGATATTGGAGCGATATGATTTGACTAAACCCTTACGGCTGACCAAGCTCGCGCCTTTGATAAATTGAGGATAGGTTTTAACACCCAGTTCTTTGGCCTGTGCCAATAACAGTTGTTGTTGCGGACCAACCCATTGCCCACCTAGATCAATGGTTTCTCCATAGATTTCACCTGCTTTTGAGCGCCCACCGACACGATCACGCGCTTCTAAAAGCAATACATCTTTACCCGCTTTCTTTAATTCCAATCCTGCTTTTAAACCTGCTAAACCAGCACCGACCACAATTACATCCCACGTTTTTTCAGTTGTTTGAGTATCCATCATTATTTCCTGCTATTAAAATTATCATCCATATTTTAATGAACGTGTTCATTAAAATTAAATTTGATTTTATGGAACGTGTTCACTAAAATCAATAGCTATGGAAAATAATCAAACAAAAGCACCCCGCCGTGGACGTCCTCCGCGCAGTCAGGAACAAATTGATGCCAATCGAAATGTGATTATTCAGGCGGCCAGAGACCTATTTGCAGCACATGGATACGAAGGTGTATCTATGCGTAAAATTGCAGCCCAAGCAGACTGTTTACCCGCAACGCTCTATACCTTATTTCCGAGTAAAAGACAGTTACTGCACCATATTTGGGAAGTGATTTTTTTAGATTTAATGCTTGAACTTGAAGAATGCTACAACAATAGTCCTGAATCAGAACGACTACAAAAGCTATGTACTGCTCAAGTTGATTTTTGGTTAAATCGACCAAATGATTGCAGAGCAATTTTTTTGATTGAAGATCATCCACAGAATGCTGAGGAACATTATTTTGTCGATGCTTCGCAAGCAGTCCCTCAATTAGAAATTTACACCCGTGCCATTAAGGAAGCACAAGCCCGTGGTGAAATACGTGCAGGTGATGCGAACGAAATCAAGAACGTTTTACTCTGCAGTATGTTAGGGATTACCTTAAGTCTGATTGGTATTCCAGAATATCCTTGGGGAAATCCAAATACTTTAAAAGAGATGACGATCAGTGCATTGATCAAGGGATTGAGCTAAGGAAAAGATCATGGCTAAAGCAACTGCCGCAGCGCAAATCCCATATTTATTCCAAACTGCTTGGAATGAGCATGATATGGCTGCGTTTGCCTCGCTCTTTTGTGAGGATGCAAGTTTTGTGAATCGCTTTGGGCATTATGTAAAAGGTATAAAAGAAATTGTTGCCTTACATCTTCCTATTCATGAAACCATCTATCGCGATTCGACGCTTCAGAATGAAATCATAGAGCTGAGCCCAATCACAGATGATGTCGTTATTATCCATTTTTGGAGCAGATTAACAGCAGGTTTAGCTCACCCTGCTGGTATACATCAGGTAGATACATTGATTCTTGCTGTCTTATGCAAACAGAACGGATGTTGGTTGATTCGTGCCCTAGAAAATGTGACATTTACCAATCCAACAACTGGGCAAGCAATCTTAAGAGATAGCTTATAATTGAAATAAACTCTGCCCTAAAAATTTGTGATTCATCGCTTAGTACAAATCTCTAGGGCTATTTTTGATCGACAAAAAATGTAGAAATCAAAAAAATTAGTTTTATCGATTAGAAGCGTATATTCCATGACAACTGTGCCGTGCGTGGTGCGCCAAGGAATAAATAATCGTCCCCAGCAAAACTACCAACATCTCGCCAATATTTCTTGTTGAATAAGTTATCTACGTTGAATCTCAACGTGTTGTCATAACCATAAGCACGGAAATTATAAGCTGCTCCGACATTAAATACGCTATAACCAGACACTTTTACTGTACCTGTTTTCTCCGCATATTTACTGCTACTGTACTGCATACCTGCTAATAAACGTAAGCCATCCACTTGCGGTAGTTGATAAGACACATAATTTGCGAAACGCACAGTAGGTGTATTTTGAGTTTGATGCCCTTTATATGCCTCAACCTGTATATCTTTCAGACGTGAACGTGTCAGTGCTAAAGTTGATGTAATATCAATGTTTTGACTTAAACGGCCTTGTACACCAAGTTCGAGGCCAAAATTATGTCGTTCACCATCAGCTACATAATAGTTGTCTGAATTGGTATATTGGTTATCTTGTTTTAAATCAAACAAGGCTGCAGTTAAAAGTAAGTTTTGCCACTGCTGTTTAATCCCTAATTCATACTGGGTTGAATGCATAGGAGCCAAAGTAGCATAAGCATTGCCTTCAATACCTTTATCTGGATTACCTACAGCATAAGCAGGTGCTTGAGTACCATCACTTAAACCTTTGGCATATGACGCATATATATGAGTGCGTTCCCAAGGTTGGTACATCAATGCAAATTGTGGCAAGAAGCGATTAAAATCAGTATCTCTAATTTTATTGCCTTCAGCATCATAAGCATCCTCATTTAAATGCAAAAGTTTACCACCTGCTAAAACTGACCAGTTGTTGTTAAAATCAATCTGATCAATCAAATTAAGGGCTGTTTGTTGACTGTTTAATGACTTGTAATGATTAGCTAAAGCTTTTTCGCTTGGTATGTAGGTAGCAGGATCCTCATAAATATTACCTGTGGATTGAGGAGCCTCAGATGCAAGTTGAAAGATAGCATCATATTGCGTATGGCGTTTATAGCTTTGGGATAACTCTAAACTAAGCTTGTGTTGCCATGATCCCGTGTTAAATTTTCCGTTTAATCCTGCTTTAAATTGGTTGGTTAGATAGCTGTCATCAGGGCTACGAAACTCATAAATGTCATAGTTACCATTTTGGTCAAAGTAATTGCCCTTAGTTTGGCATACATCGCTATAACAACCCCAAGCAAATGCAGAATAATCATCAACCACTACACGACTTTGTGATGCTGAAAAGTTTGCAGTCCAATCATCATTGACTTGGTAGCTATACTTTAAACCAGTATTCAGACTCTCATTAATTACAGGTTTACCCCAGCTTTGATGCCCCAATAAACGATCCCACTCAACATCTGTAGGTACTTTTTTGCCATCAAGCAATTGGTAACCAGGTACAGAGCGCTGACGTTGACGTTGAGTTTCAAGATCAAATTCAAGTTTTGAGCGATCTGAAATTTTCCAATCCAAAGCCAGTGAACCAAACCAACGTTGTCCATTAGCATGCTCTACATAAGGATGGATTTCTTCTTTGGCGAGATTAACCCGATAGCCAAATTGCTGATCTGCGCCAAGTAAACCACCTAAGTCTGCGGCTACACGATTACCACCATTATTATCTGTTTCCAATGTAAGAGAACGAATATCTTTAGGCCGTTTAGTCACATAGTTAACCACACCAGCGGGTGTAGACATCCCACTTTGAATGGCACTAATACCCTTTAAAATTTCAACCTGTTCTTTATTTTCAAGTGCAACATTTTGCTCACCCCGTAACAAATTACCATTTAATAAGTAACTTGAACCTAAATTCAAAGCAAAACCACGCATAACAAAATTTGGATAATAACCAATAGGTGCATATCCATCACCAACTGCTGCATCATTTTTAACGATATCTGATAGTGTTTTTGCATGTTGATCTGCAATTCTTTCCGCTGTTACTGTACTGATAGATGCTGGGATTTCAGCAAGATTCTGTTGAGTAAAACCCGATAAATTAACAGTCGGTTGATAATAAATCCCCCCTGCTGTCTGGGCCTTTACTGTGATAGGTGCTAAGCGTGGTGTATCAGCTTCAGTTTCAGCATAAACTGATACGGAACTTAGCCCGAGACATGAAAAAGAACCAACCGCCAATAATGCTTTTTGTAAACGAGAAAATGGATACGTTTTCACAGTCTTTGCCTAACCCCAGAAGATAATTTTTCAGCATGAATTTTACGGGCTTGAGTATTCACAATTTTCTGGAATTGAACAAGCATGTTCTGCACCATATCTTAGTTTTCTTATAATTTTTTTGACACAAAACAATTGAAGAAATGTTTGTTGCTTGAGTTGAGTATAAGCTTTTACATTTTAAATAGAATCATTCTCAATTATAATCCCGTCAATTCAAAAGTAATCTCAGGGTGAGATAAAAGGAAATAAGATGAAAAAAGATAAACTGTTTAACCAGAAAAATGAAATAAGAAATATTATTCCACTTTTATCAATCAGTGGATTCATCTTGTTATCCAACACATCTTTTGCTGCATCTCCTACAGAAACTGCGAATTCTGAAAAAAGCTCAGATGTACTTCCGACCATTACAATTACTGCATCACGTACAGATGAACTGTCTTCCTCAGCGAAGCAAGTTACCAAACTAGATGAAAAACAAATTGAACTTCTGAAAAACTCCTCTTCTGGAAATATTGCCACTGTACTCGCTAAAATAGTTCCAGGTTTATCTGATTCAAGTCGTACCATTACAGATTACGGACAAACTTTACGTGGTCGTAATGCACTGATCTTAGTCGATGGCGTTCCAATGAATTTAACTCGAGATACCTCACGAGGAATTTCAGCCATTGATCCTCAAAGTATTAGAAGTATAGAAGTGATACGTGGCAGTAATGCAATTTATGGCAGTGGTGCAGCTGGTGGAACTATTTCGATAACAACCAAAGCAGCTGGTGGTGAACCTACTGCAAAAACAGTGATTGGGCTGCAAAGTGGCTTAACCAATATCCGTTCAGATGCTTTGAGTGGAGATATTCACCAATATTTCTCTGGCAGTTTAAATAATTTTGATTATGCATTAGATTTTGGTTATCAACATATTGGTAGTCCATATGATGCGAGAGGGAGACGTGTAGCTCCTGAACCAAGTCAAGGCGATCTTTTTGATGCTGATGCCTATAGTATAGGCGCTAAGCTTGGCTACCATATCGATGATAATCAGTACCTTCAATTTGCAGCAAATTATTATAATGCTGAACAAGACTCAGATTATGCCTCTGACCCGAGTGTTGCTCTACTCCCTGCTGGTACTGCCCCTGCTAAAGCAATTAAGGGTCTGAAATTAAAAGACCAAAATAAAAATGAAAATCAAATTTACAATTTAACCTATTCCAATAAAGATTTTTTTGGAAATAAAATTGATGCTCAAGTCTATTATCGAGATTTCTTTACACGCTTTGCTCCATTTGATGCCCGCAAAGTAGCAACTCGCGGTGGGCAAGTGGATCAGGTATACCAAGAGAATAACGTATTGGGCAGCCGTTTAACAGTCAATACGCCACTTGAGTTCCTAGGTGATACCTCAATTGTTTGGGGCGGTGACTTTAGCCGTGAAAAAAGTGAAATGCCATTAGATACTTTTGATCCCAAAATTTATGATCAGTCTGGTGGTCTGGAATTTGTCAAAAATGGAAAACTGATTTATTTACCAGAACTCACCACTCAAAGTATCGGTGGATTTGCGCAATTAAAGCACCGTTTCAATGATCAATGGGCAGCTGAGGTTGGTACGCGTTACGAAGACAGTTATGCAGAAATTGATAGCTTTGTTCCTTTATCTCAATTAGGTAAGCCAAATCCATATACGGTTCAAGGTGGAAAAGTTAAAGCAGATGCTTGGCTATACAACGCTAATCTTAGCTTTTCACCAAATGATGAGCACTCAATTTATGCTGCATTTAACCAAGGTTTTCAATTACCTGATGTTGGTATTGTGATTCGAAATGCCACCGTAGACTTTAACTTAGCCACTTCATTTTTAGAGCCAATAAAAGTCGATAATTATGAATTAGGCTGGAATGGTCATTTTGGTAACTTTAGCTCTAGTTTTGCAGTGTTCCATTCCACCTCGGATCTTGGTGTTGTCCAAGCCTTTTATAATGGACTCATACTTACTCGAACTAAAGAAAAAGTAACAGGTGTTGAAGCGACTCTCGACTATCTTGACGATGCTAAAGTATGGGGAACTGGTGGTAGCGTCACGTGGATGAAAGGTCGTGAGACACCACAGAATAGTAGTGCTGAACAAGACATGACAGGTTATCGTATTCCACCATTAAAACTCACGGGATATATCTCTTATAGTCCAACAGATACATGGACTAACCGTCTACAAGCGACTTATTTCGGTGCAGAAGATTACCGCTTGAATGGCATAAATAGTTTTGGTCGTTATGATGTGAAGTCATACGCAACCGCAGACTTACTCAGTAGTTTCGCACTGAATAAAAAAGACACCATGACGATTGGCTTAGAAAATATATTTAATAAGCAGTACTACCCACTCTATAGTCAACTCATGAGAAATAGTAACAATACCAGCCATTTGGTCGCGAATGGTGTAACACTTAAAGTATCTTATAGTCATAAGTGGTAAACAAAATAAGTCAGTAATAGCTGCCATAGCCGTTGTTACTGACTTACTTCATTCCTATTAGAGATAAAATGATGATATAAATCTCAATCTATATTAATAACCATAAATGAATAGCAAATGGTCCAATCAAAACCATCAAAATTCCAGCGATCACCATCGTCAGACTTGCAATCACCCCTTCCTCGCTATTACGTTGTTGCGCCCTCACCGTTCCAAAACCGTGTGCTGCATTACCAAATGCTGCACCATTTGCCACATTTGAGCGAATTTTGGTGATGGCTAAAATTGCGTCTCCACAAACCATCCCAACCAAACCTGTAATTACAGTAAATAGCGAAACCAAAGCAGCGGAACCATGAATATCTTCAGCTAAAATCATGGCAAAAGGTGTTGAAATGGAACGTGCCATTAGGCTATTGGTTACTTCAGGACTAAAATGAAATAACTTTGCCATTTCATACGCGGATATTACGCCAACACTCATTCCGACAATAATCGCAACTGATAGAACGCCTAGGTTTTTACGGATCGTTTCCCGATAGCGATAAATCGGCACGCCGAAGGCGACGGTTGCAGGCCCGAGTAAATTCACAATCCACTGAGTATCTTGCGCATAGGTCTGATATGAAATGCCGAAAATCATCATCAAGATAATCGTAAGTACAGGCACACTAATCGCTGGAGATAACCATAATTGAGGATATTGTTGATATACACGTTTTGCCAACACATATGCAATTAAAGTCCAGATCAAACAAACAATTGACCAAATGTTCATACGGATGACCTTTAGCTATGCTTCTGTTGAAAGTGTTTTCGTGCTTGTAGAAAATTCTTGAAACGGTTGTAGTAATGAATAGTTAAGCATGTACTTAACATGACCGAAACAGTACCAACCGCAATACTCAATACAATTTGCCATCCTTCGGTCATAAACAGATTTTTGTATTGCACCACTGCCACCACGACGGGAATAAAAAACAGCAATAGCTCATCTAAGACAAATGTAGCACCCATGGCAACTTGATCCATCTTGATAATTTTAAAGAGTAAGCTAAAAAGCAATAAAAACATTCCCAATATCCCTGCTGAAACAGGAATACCGAACTTTTGATTTAAGACATAACCCGCCAACCAAAACGCAGCGAGAATCAAGATTTGTTTAACTAATGCCAACAGTGAATTTTGTGGGAGAGATTTTGAAACAGCTTCGGTACTCATTTTAAGAAATTAAATGGTGAACAACATGATTATCTTATCTAGCCACAAGTCATATAATATGAATTATTCATGTTAAAATTATGCTCAAATGGAATAATTTTAGTTTGATTATGCTTTCACTCAAATCGTTACAATGCTTTGTTACATTGGTAAAAACCAAAAGTTTTACCCGTACTGCAGAAGATTTATGTCTTACTCAACCTACAATTAGTAAAACGCTACAACAGCTTGAACAACAACTTCAGGTACAACTCTTTGTAAAACCTGAATATGGTCGTAAAAGACAGGTGGAACTGACTGAAATTGGGCAGCGTGTTTATCAACATGCGGTAGGATTATTACAGGCAGAACAAAATATCTTTCTGGAAATCGAAAATTATCAACAATTAAAAACAGGCACCTTAAAACTCGGTGTTCCACCACTCGGTTCGCAACTACTCACCACAGCCCTGTTTGATTATCACCAACAATGGCCAGATATCGAGCTTTCCTTTCTTGAAGTGGGTTCTAAAGGAATAGAACAAGCTCTACTCAACAATGAGCTGGACGTTGGTGTGTTATTGCAGCCTTTCGATCGCCAGAC
This sequence comes from Acinetobacter sp. C26M, assembly GCF_023702675.1. Classification (NCBI taxonomy): domain Bacteria; kingdom Pseudomonadati; phylum Pseudomonadota; class Gammaproteobacteria; order Moraxellales; family Moraxellaceae; genus Acinetobacter; species Acinetobacter sp. C26M. The sequence goes on along the minus strand of NZ_CP098478.1, from coordinate 1,973,629 downwards.
TTTTAATAGTATTGAATTATGTGATTACCCATTAATGGTTCTATTGCGACGCGATGCAGCTTGGTCAACACGAAAAAAAATAAATCTGGAAGAGCTACAACATCAATCCTTTTTAATGTTTCCTGAAAATTTTTCGCTGAACAGTATTATTCTTGATGCTTGCCAACAGTATGGCTTCTATCCGAGTATCGCTTGTCGTACCAGTCAATGGAATTTACTGGCGGATATGGTGTTACAACGTATGGGTATTGCTCTACTGCCACGATATTATACCGACATGCTTGATCCCAATTTATTTGCAGCAATACCATTGGAAAAGCCTAATATTCAGTGGCATTTAGTTATGGCATGGAAACAGAATCTTCCGATATCACCAGCTGTACAGGCTTGGCTTGAGGTTATCCGTCAACATTTTCAGACGATCCAACCAAGATTTTAGTAATAAAATTCGCATAAAAACAGATAAAGCTTTAGCACAAAAAAGCTACCCAATCCTGAATCAGCTCGCCTAGACTAGAAATATCTGTTGATCATATGGCAAATAACAATGAGTGAATCAAACTATATACCACCACAAGTTTGGCAATGGACTGGAGAAAAATCTGATTTAAATCAACCTACCTCGGGCAGCCGCTTTGAACATACATTACCAATTGGTAAACATCCTCTTCAACTGTATTCCTTGGCAACACCGAATGGTCAGAAAGTGACGATCCTGCTTGAGGAGCTGTTAGCCTTAGGCCATCAAGATGCTGAATATGATGCTTGGTTAATTAAAATTGGTGAAGGACAACAATTCAGCAGTGGCTTCGTGGAAATTAACCCGAACTCTAAAATTCCAGCATTAGTTGATCATAGTCAAACTCCGCCAATACGTGTTTTTGAATCGGGCTCGATTCTGCTCTATTTGGCTGAAAAATTTAAAGCCTTTATTCCTACCGATCTAGCCGCACGTACTGAATGCCTAAATTGGTTATTTTGGCAAATGGGAAGTGCACCATACCTCGGCGGTGGTTTAGGGCATTTCTATGCTTATGCGCCTGTAAAAATTGAATATGCAATTAACCGCTTTGCTATGGAAACCAAGCGTCTATTAGATGTTCTAGATCAGCATTTAGCTAAACATGAATACTTGGCTGGCACAGAATATAGCATTGCGGATATTGCTGCTTTTCCGTGGTACGGCAGCATTGTCAAAGGTTGGGTTTATAATGCTGATGAATTCCTAGCTGTAGATCAATATAAACATGTACAACGTTGGGCCGATAAGATTTTAGCGCGCCCTGCCGTACAGCGAGGTCGAATGGTCAATCGTACTTTCGGAGACTTAGCAACCCAATTGCATGAACGCCATGATGCAAGTGATTTTGAAACCAAAACTCAAGATAAACTTTGATCATAATGGTTTATAGCTAAATTCTTATGTTAGTTCGCTAACATAAGAATTTTATAATTGGTCACATAGAAAAATAGCAAAAATCTTGAATGTCGTGATTGATCGTTTCTATGTTGAGAGAAATACAAACAATGGATGTGTTTAAAGGTATTTACATGATCCCAGCTCAATTTTGTTATCGCGGTATAGCTTTAATTGTTTGTTTAACGCTAAGTTCATCAAATTGTTTGGCAAAAAACTTAGCACTTTTGTTAAATAAAGATTCACAAGAATCATCAATTACAATCAATGGCAGTGAATTTCTTCAAAAAAATCTAACAAAAACACTTGCAGATCAAAAATATCAGTATTTTTCGGTTAAAAAAGAGCAAGGTGTTATTTATGAAGCGTATATCAGACAATGTGCTGGTGATTATTTAAAAAATCTTGATAAAAATGAAGCCAAAGCATTCGAAGTGTGTACCCATGAAGTCATGGATAGTTTAGATGAATTGATGAACCAAACCAAAGCTTTGCGTATACATTATACCGGAACTCAATATGTCTATGATGGCGATGAGAACACGACCCCATTCCATTATTATTCTTTTATGCATGTTAAAAACTTCTATATGACCAATACGCAAAAACATCCAATGTATGGGGTGATATATCGCTGTAAAGTGAAAGCTGAGACAATGGGATCAGAGCAATTTGTTGAGTATGCGAAAAATAATTGTGCCAACACAATGGCTGCATCCCCCTAATTCGCTTTGAATGGGATGATGGTAGCACTGCGCATTGTTACTATTACTTGTTGCTCTAAAATGCTGATCAGACTGCTGCTCAGTTATTCATTAAAGCTACTTAAGTATGTATAAAGTAATATTTTACCTATCAATGTAATCAATATAAAAACATAGATTTCATCATAACAAGTTGTATAAACAGAGTTTTTACGATTTTTGTCAATTTTCTTAAGACATTTTCACCATTCAAAAAAGTCAATCAATTGCGCTATTTTCGCTATTTTGTATTTCAGACTTTGGCTTTATTCTGAAATATAGAATGGATAAAGCATAGAAGCATCCTAACCTAGGATGTCTGTATTCAATAGATGGGAGCAGTGAGTTGAGTAATAGATTACAGTCTAAAAATGATGGGATACAATTTCCAATTCAATCTGGCAAGCAGACTCCCAGTACAACAAATACAGCAAAAAAGATTTTATATGCCGCATTGAGCAGTGTGAATTCGCCATTAGCTCCACAACTTAAAAATGAAAAAAATTGGAGAAAAAAATATCCAGCTTACTTTCAAGAACTTGTTAAAACAGGAATCAGCTCCGTACATTATCCATTACTCATTGCTCAGAGTGGTCTAGATACAGCTAAAAGTCTCTTCACCTTTAACCGAGCTGGTCAAAAATCGACCTTAGAACAGGCCATGTCTGATATTGAAAACCAACCTTTTGATCGCTATGTTTTAAAGGGTATGGGGAGTTCTGCTATTGAACCTTGGTATATTCCTTTCAATGGAGAAAAATTACAGGGACAAGCATTACTCGAACAAATAGATCGTTGGGAAAATCAGAAAGTTATCGAACCTAGCCATGCAAAAGCATTGCGCCTACTTCAAGCCCATCCAGAATGGTTTGATCTATCTTCACGGACGATGGTGTTGTTCGGTGCGGCTTCTGAAGCAGGTCCCCTCAGTTGGTTAGCAAAATGGCGCGCCAATATTATTGCGATTGATTTACCAAATCCTCAAATATGGGAAAAAATTACTCAAACAGTTCAGCAAGGTAACGCGACATTAATTGCGCCACAGATTAGCTTAGCCAATAAAGAAAAACAGCTAGGTGCGAACTTATTGACTCAAACCCCAGAAATTGCGAATTGGCTGAATACCTTTACAGAAACCTTAGATCTGGCAGGTATTGCTTATTTAGATGGTGAGAAACATGTCCGTGTTTCAATCGCCATGATTAGCATTATGGAGCAAGTGAGCAAACAGAAAGCGGACAGTAGTATCATGTTTATGCTGACGCCTACTGATATTTATGCGATTCCAAAATCTGTAGTGAATTCAATACAAGAAAAGATCCAACAACGTCCAGTTTTGGAAAAACTAGTAACTAAATCCATTCACAATATTTCCTTGACTAACTTCTTTAAACCAAATGCAAAGCAGTTAATTCAATCTGATAATGGTCAACAATACGGCATCTCCGATTGTATGGTCATTGAACAAGGACCGAACTATGCTCTTGCTAAGCGCCTACAGCAATGGTTTGCAATACGCAGTCGCGCACGTGGCCAAAAGACAGTCATCAATATTGCCCCTTCTACAACAACCCACTCCGTGGTTAAAAATCCAATTCTCAAAGCAGCCTTTGCGGGTGCGGATTTATTTAAAGTAGAAACATTTAGTCCTGAGACAACCAATGCCATTATGGCTGCACTTTGGGTACATGATTTAAATAATCCAGAAAGTGCAACCAATCCAAGTAAACAACTAAATCATCCATTAGAGTTAATCATGGAAAATGCAAACCATGGTGGCTTATGGCATGTACCTTACTTGGCGAGAACCGCCTTGCCGTTTGCAGCTGCATATGGCTGGATAAGAGAAAAGCTCTGACAAAAAAAAATTTTAAGCACAGCGATAAAATGCATAGCGCATCTTCTCGCTTTTATATTACACACAAGTTATTGCAAGTAATTATCATTATCATGCATAATTAATGAAATTTCACTTAATTATGATGAGTAAATTGACAATGACTACGCAAAAAATGACCTCAAACGATAACAATATACTCAAACAAAAAGATCATATGCGAAATCTCGAACAGACCGAGATGACAATTACTGCAATTTCAAGACCATTCCCTAGCATTCTAAGAGTTCATGCTAAAATTAATACAGATCAGCCAGATATGTGGGATAAACCCAATTTAGCTGTACGTCTCGAAGTTGCTGAGAATTTAACTCGTGTTTACACCATTCGCTCATTTAATCGCAATCACTCCGAAGTTGAAATTGACCTGATCGAACATGAAGATGAAAGTCCTGCAATGCAATGGATCCATAAAGCACAAGTCGGAACAACAACTCAACTGATCGGACCAAGACCGCACTTTGTCCCAGATTTTGAGGCAGATAAGCACATCGTGATGTTTGCCGATGAAACTGCCCTGCCTGCCCTTTATTCAATCTTGCAACATTGGCAAAATAATCTAAGTGCAGATATTTTTATCGAAAGCCACGATGCCAATATTTGTAACTATCTTCCAAATCAAGAAAATGTCCAAATACATTTACTGCAAAGAGAACGACAAGACCAAGCAGGGAAAATGGGCTTGTTACTTAAAGCAGCTTATCAATTTAAAAAAACAAATAATATAAGTGTTTGGGTGGCGTGCGAACGGAATGAAGCACGAGCGATTCGACAATTCTTTTTAGAGGAAAAATCACTGCCTAAAAAAGATGTACAGGTGACAGGTTATTGGAATGTTGGTCTTTCAAGTACGATTTTAGATCAAGTTCGGCTGGAATATTATCAGAAACATTTGGAAGCAGGAAAAACACTAGAAACATTTGATGACCTAGATATGCCAGTCTAATTTCAAAAGCTGTTTTTTTTTAAAGATATCCATACAAGCTTGTGTAGATAAATTAGTAATCCAATGCTCAGTAACATTGGATTCTTTTTGATTTTCATACGGCAGTATTCAATAGTCGGTGACTGATTTGCAAAGCTTCGTCCAGGTTGTGTGCTTTATAAAAAGGGATTTTCCAGACTTTCTGATCACGGAGTAAATAGCTTTCTTCAATCTCCATTTCTGTAATTTCAATCCATCCTTTTACAATCGATAATGCTTGTGTATGGGCCTTGATCCACTGAATCGCTTGTTTCCATTGCTCTTGTGATGGCGATGGTTCGTTAAACTTGGACTGCAAATGCCGAACTAACACAAAAGCTTGCTGCTTTTGTAATAGCTGATCTAACTGCTCAATAAAATCAATCAAACTGCCCTGATGCTGATGTGTTATTTCCACCGTAGGAAAATTTTCTAAATTTAATTCCATGTCATACTCCTAAAGAAAGTTATTGAGTTGGATCAGACTGTAATTCTTTGACTAAGCTTGGCAGCACAATTGCTTGCTGCGTTAACTCCGCATAAAAGTTTGCAATTTGGAATGGCAGAAAAACTCGGTTATTCCAATCTGGATATTCTCTATAGATCGTTGGCGAAATTGTTTGAATGATTTGATCCTGATTAAGTCCTAATGCAATGTGCTGTTTGACTAAAGATTTCACCCGAAGCATATGCTGTTTAAATGCTTGTAGATCTTGTATTGTTGAAAGCCTGCCATGACCAGGTACAACAATTTTCGGTTTCATTTCAATTGTCTGTTGAATCACCTTGATCCATTCACTCCCTTTCGCGTCAGCATCAGGCATAATCGGATAAAAGTTTTTTTCATACAGATCGCCCATAAAAACTGTGCCTGACGTTTGATCATAAATAATCTGATCTCCTCGTGTATGTGCTGGCATTTCCTGCAAAGTGACCAATCGACCACCTAAATCAACTACTGTTCGCTTGCTATAGGTTTTATCTGCATTACGAATCACCACCTTTTCAAGCGCTTTTTTTTCGATCTGCCCAAATGCTCGAAACATCTGAAGATAATTTGCGCCTTTATCTTTTAGCTCATGCTCTTGTTTTTGATTGATGATATAGGTCGCATCTTTAAATTCAGCAGCACCAAATTGATGTTCTGGATGAAAATGTGTGGTTGTGAGATAAATTTTTCTATTTTTAGCGATATCTTTTGCGACTTGATAAACATGTCGGCCGTTTTGCATGCCCATACCCGTATCAATTACTAAGATCGCATCTTTGCCTTCAATGATCCCAATATTAGGCACATAGTTAATATATGGATCAGGAATTAACCAGACTCCAGCTGCAATAAGTTGCTTCTTTTCAACCTGAACAATAGGTGCTGCAGTCAGTTGATACTGAATGCTACTTTCTGCAACATTGCTATTTGCATAGACATGAAAGCTACTCAATACCATGAGTGAAAATGCGAGGGAGAGTTTGATCTTCATTGCTTTTTTCCTCAATAATTTGAAGAAGTGATACGGTAGATTCATAATATGAGCAAAAGCTCACATTAGATACTCGCATTCGCAGTACTGTACTTTAATTTATTTAAATGAATAGGTTATGAATAAATTCTCTTATTTTTTTGAGAATAATTCAGTTATTACTCATATTTTGTCATAGCGATAAGATTGCAAGCGTTTACAAAAAGTGAGTTAATGCTCACATTTACTCTGTCTGATTTATTCAAATGAAAACAGCCTTTAAACCCAGAAAAATGCCCCGCCAAGGTCGTTCGAAAGTGACTGTAGATGCGATATTACAAAGTGCAGCTGAAATTTTGAAAGAGATGGATTATGCAAAATTTAATACCAATTTAGTCGCAGAACGAGCAGGTATTAGTATTGGTTCTCTGTATCAGTATTTTCCCAATAAAGATGCTTTAATTGTTGCACTACATAAAAAACATACCCAACACATTCATGATTTACTTCGAACTGTGATTGATCATCAAAATGCACAAACCTTAAAACAAAGAATTGAATCCTTAGTCGATGCTGTCATTGCAGCGCATTCTTTTGAACCAGAATTACATCAATTACTTGAAAAGAAACTCCCATTTTTTGATATCAATCGGGTTGAAGATGAAACAGGAATTCGACAGGAAATTTTTCGCTTGGTCGAATTACATCAAGATGAAATCGTAGAAAAAGATACAGTGCTTATGGTTTGGATGATTCTCCAATTGTTAGAATCTTTAATCCACGCTGCAGTGCTTGAAACACCCGTCAATATCGCACCACAGGTATTGAGAAATGCGATTATTCAGTCGATCTATAATTATCTAACCAAAGCCTAGAAAGTGGGAAGCAGTCTAAGCAAAAATTGATTTCCGTTTGCCCCCACTCAGATCACACTATCATTTATTATCCTGTGCTATTTTTTATTCTTCGGCGAATTTCTTCACGCCACTTTGCAGCATTATCTTGTTGCTTATTCAGCACAACACCAAGCATATAAGCGGTTACAGCTGCACCAATGAGCGCGATACCACTTTCGTAAATGATATCGATCACAAATTCAAGAATACCTTCTGATAAAAAGCTCAATGCACCTGAGAATATTTAAGGAACTTTGCAATTGCAACAATAGCTACACCTAAACATGCGCCAGCCCAGAGAAAAAATTTATGGATATTGATTGGGGCGGTGACTTCATCAATTTGGTCAGGATATTCACGGTAGTATTCCACTTCTTCATCGGTCACTTCCGATGAAGATTTGAAGAATAACCGCATAAATAGTGTGTCATGATCTAGCTTTAAGCCTTTTTTCATTCTGATCATCTATATTTTCAAGTTTCTAACATGTTAGCTATTTTTTATTCGCTAATAAATGAAAGGCTTGATAGATCTGCGGTCTTTTCAATAAGAAATAAGAGCAAATATGAACTATTTATTTGCTTAAAATATCTATGCTATCTAAATATTATTACCATTATAAAGTAAATTTAAATGATAGCTGATTCAGAGATAATGCTTATAATATTGAAATATATAAACTTTCCAACATAAAGGCATCATGGTTTATTAAATTAATTTAATTATATCTTTCAAAAAAAGATTTCTTTGCTATAGTATTTTACCAATGATTTCCAGAAAGAGATCAATCGGGTGTTGATGCTTGGAAGATTGCTTGGATTCTATGCAATCTTTTTACAAATCGCTGTGTTCTTACAGCCATTACTGCCAGAGAAATATCAAGTTTCTCCAGTATGTGAGACTATTGCCCAAGTTTTATTGCAAGACCACCATTCTACCTCTCCTCTCCATAATCATCATCTTTCTGCTCAGCATGATACTGTAGATGAGCATCAAGCTTTTTCAGCTGAAGTTAAAACATCGGCAAGTCACCATCATCACCATGACGCAAACCATCAGTGTCAATACTGCGTGGTGTACAGCCATGTACTGCCGTTACCAGATGTCGATCTAAAGCAAATTCTAGTCCGAATTCAGGTTCGTTTTCTGGCTTTTATTGAAAACTATTTCCATGTTTTCTTTCAGCTTCAGCAACTCTTTCTCACTCCTCAGGGTCGAGCACCTCCTCCATTACTATCATTCTGACTTGAAGCTCAAAACTTTTTAGTTTTGAAAAACTTATATTCAAGAGATTATAGTCATGTTTTCTATTTCTAATCATACGCTTAACTGGGTAGAGACTGTTTCGGCCCTCGATTTATCTCATCAACAACAAGATGAGGTGCAATCATGACTTTAGGGTTTACTGCTCTCGAACTGGCACGAATACAATTTGCCTTTACTGTTTCTTTTCATATTATTTTTCCTGCCATCTCCATCGGATTGGCCAGCTTCTTGGCGGTTTTAGAATGGCGTTGGTTACGGACTAAAGATCCAATTTATAAAGACCTGTTTAAGTATTGGGTTAAAATCTTTGCAGTTGCCTTTGGTATGGGCGTGGTTTCAGGCGTGGTGATGAGTTACCAGTTTGGTACTAACTGGAGTGAATTCTCCCGTATTGCTGGAAGTGTTACAGGGCCTCTACTCACCTATGAGGTATTGAGTGCATTTTTCTTAGAAGCCGGCTTCTTGGGCATCATGCTGTTTGGTTGGGGACGTGTCAGTCCCAAGGCCCATTTCTTTGCCACCTTAATGGTTGCGATTGGTACTTGTATCTCCATGTTCTGGATTCTTTCCTCCAACAGTTGGATGCAAACACCTCAAGGTTTTAGCATTGAAAATGGCATTATTGTGCCAACCGATTGGTGGGCGATCGTCTTTAATCCTTCTTTCCCATACCGACTGGTGCATATGGCGATAGCAGCATTTATGGTTGCTGCACTATTGGTTGCTGCAACAGCTGCATGGCATTTACTCAAAGGCCGCCGTGATGCCTTGGTCAAGACCTCATTCTCTATGGCGATGTGGCTCATTCTTGTCTTGGCACCTTTACAGGTATTTGTTGGTGATGCACATGGTCTAAATACTTTGGAACATCAACCTGCAAAACTTGCCGCAATGGAAGGTCATTGGGAAACCAATTATGACGAAGGTATGCCACTGTACTTATTTGGTGTTCCTGATATGCAAGAAGAACGTACCAAATACGCAATCGCGATTCCAAATTTAGGCAGTCTGATCTTGACTCACTCTATGAATGGTACAGTCAAAGGCTTAAAAGACTTTGCCCCAGAAGATCGACCAAACTCAACCATTGTATTCTGGAGTTTCCGTGTCATGGTTGGCTTAGGTATGCTCATGGTTTTACTTGCCTTCACAGGTGCTTGGCTCAGAAAAACAGGTAAGCTGTTTGAAAGTAAATGGTTTCATCGCTTTGCTTTAGTCATGGGGCCATCAGGGTTTATAGCTGTACTGGCAGGTTGGTTTACCACCGAAGTTGGTCGTCAACCTTGGGTGGTGTATGGCGTGATGCGGACTAAAGATGCTCTTTCCCCTGTTTCAGCCGAACAAGTTGGTCTCACCCTGATTATTTTTGTGGTGGTGTACTGTGTTGTATTTGGCATCGGGATCTATTACATGCTGAAACTGATGCATAAAGGCCCGCAATTTGTTGAGGCTGTTGATCTTGAGCCAGCAGGCCATGGACATTTTAAAACCCCTATGCGTCCTTTAAGTGCGGTCGATGAAAGCATTGACAAACAAGACCAGACCAAAGAGGAGAAACACCATGATTGATTTATCTCTGATTTGGGTCGGCATTATCGGTCTCGGTGTATTGATTTATGTCATTCTGGATGGTTTTGATCTCGGGATCGGAATTCTGTTTCCATTCATCAAAAGTCGCGAAGAACGTGATGTGATGATGAATACCGTTGCACCCGTGTGGGATGGTAATGAAACATGGATGGTACTCGGTGGTGCAGGCTTGTTTGCGGCCTTCCCATTGGTCTATTCAACCGTTCTTTCAGCCTTATATATGCCGATTACCTTAATGGTGATTGCCCTAATTTTTCGTGGTGTTGCCTTTGAATTCCGTTTTAAGGCCAATCGCACCAAGCATTTATGGGATCAAGCCTTTATCTGGGGTTCAATTCTATCCAGCTTCCTGCAAGGCGTGATTTTAGGCGCTTATATTCAAGGCATCCAAACCACCAATGGTATTTTCTCAGGTTCAGGTTTAGATTGGTTCACTCCTTTCGCCTTATTTACGGGGTTGGGTGTAGTTGCCATGTATGCAGCGCTCGGTTGTGGCTGGTTGATTATGAAAACCGATCATGAACTACAAGATCAAATGTATGCACTGATGCCTAAACTGATCATTGTTTTGTTTGTGGTCTTTGCGGGCGTTAGTTTATACACACCACTGACCCATCCTGAAATTGCAGCGCGTTGGTTTGCCTTGCCGAATCTGCTGTATTTTAGCCCTGTACCAGTTTTGGTACTGCTATTTACATTCTTGATTTTAAAAGCATGTAAACAACGTCAAGACTTTAAACCCTTTATCTTTACCTTAGCCTTAGTATTCTTGGCGTTTACTGGTTTTGTAATCAGCCTCTGGCCGAATATCATTCCACCATCGGTCACGATTTGGGAAGCTGCTGCACCACATTCTAGTCAGAAGTTTGCCTTGGTCGGTGCAGTGATTCTAATCCCAATCATTATCGGCTATACCATCCTGTCGTACTGGGTGTTTAGAGATAAAGTACGGGTTGGAGATACGGGTTATCACTAGGAGGCAGTGTAATGAAACTATCTAAAACACAATGGTTTATCGTACTTTGGCTCGCTGGATTTTTAGGTTTATTGGCGATTGCAATGTTCTTTCGAGTATTGTTAAAACTCGCTTACTAAACTGAGTTTTCTTTGCTTTCATAAAAAAGACTATACCGAGGTATAGTCTTTTTTAGGTGTCACCTATTTCTATTTGTTAACCGTGGTTTGGTAAAACTGATCAATCGCATCGACCATTTGGGTTAGTCCTGGCTGTTCTAAAGGATAATGCCCTGCATTTTCTAACATCACGGTTTTAACAGGCACTTTATGGATACGGCTCAAAAATGGCGTACTTAAATCAAGCGGTGTCCAACGGTCTTGGGCAGGTTGAGTCAATAAAATTGGACTCACATCAAAATCTTCTGCTACCACCTCGGGTTTATAGTGAATATAAGAGTCTAAAAATGTCAGAGAAACGGAGTTCCCAGCCGAGGTTTTATCCTTCATAAACACTTTTAAAGCCTCTTTATTATTCACCAAAGTGCTCATTTTGCTGGCCCAACTCATCGGAACCCGCATCGATGCCAAAGGTGTTTTCGCTGTCCAATGAGTAATCGGTGTTCCGACACGGCTCATGAACAAATTACTCGCAACTGTATCTTTCACTACTTGATCGCTTGTATCAAGAAAGGTCATTCCTACAATTGCCTTTACTTTTTTATTCTTGGCCGCCACATGGTAAGTTAGCATTCCACCAGCACTCAAACCATAAAGTACAATTGGGCGATTATCTTTGGTCAATTCTAGATCAATCAAGTCACTTCCTGCCTGTACCCAATCATCATATCGGATCACATTTCCTTTACCGACTTGAGTCATACCATAACCTGGCATATCAACAGCAATCGTTTCATAACCTCGGTCAGCCAATGGTTTACCCAAAATCATCGACATTTGACGACCATTGGTACCCACACCATGAAATAGAATGACTTTAATTTTTGCATTCGGATTCCGATAAGTATCTAAATGGACATTATTACCTTTCCATGCCCACCATTCTTCCTTCGGTAATTGATCTTTTGGAATATGGAATTGTTGAGGAAGAAATTGTTCGATTTGCTGCCAAGCAATTTGATTTTCATAGCCCATGTTTGAGTCTCCAACTTTTATTTCTTTTGCGGATGTCGTACTGATTGCACATGCCATTAGTGTAGTAATACCGAGTTTGTTGAGAAACTTAGACACTCTAATGGCTGAATTCTTCTGCTGAACTGTATTCATGTTTTGCCTTACACATTCATATCGAATAAACAAATATTAGGCTTCAGGATTTAAATCAACCATGCTAGATTGGGACATCAGTTTTAGTTTTTAGGCCAATCAGTGTTTGAGTTCCAAGACTACCTCAGAGCACCATCAAGTGTGCAGTTATTAATCGAGTTAGGTGAACAACTCGGCATCACACCACACAACGTATTGACAGGAACGGGACTGAATCTAAGCAGATTAAATGATGTCAATGGTGTTGTCACACCAGATGAAGAGATCAGTGTCATCAATCATCTTATTGAATTATTATCACCTCATACAGCAGGTTTGGGCTTATTGGCTGGCTTTAAGCACCAGCTTACGACATATGGCATTTTAGGTTATGCCCTAATGAGCAGTGCCACAGGCTTAGATGCCATGAAACTGGTACAACACTACCTGCCACTCACCTATACCTTTGTTAAGATTAATTTTCATCAAGAAAATCCACAATGCATCATCAGCTTTACTGAACCTGCTGGTCTCACTAGCGCCTTGCAACGCTTTGTGGTTGAACGGGCAATGGCTGCAACTGCAAGAGTTATCCGGGATATTTATGAAGATTCATTTCAGTTGGATGCGTTTCATCTACAATATTCAGCACCGCAACATTTATTCTTACAGCTCCCTGAACAATATCTAGGGACAGCGATTATATTTAATCAAAAAAACAATGTCTTAAAGTTCAATGCAGCTCAATTAAACACGCAAATGCCTCATGCGAATCCGAACACGGCAGCGATGTGTGAACGCTTATGTAAGGAGCTGATTCGTCAGCGTCATACCACCTTAACGACGACCATGATCGTTCGTGACTTTCTAATGAATGCCCCGACAGGCACATTACTCAAGCTTAATCATATCGCAGATCGATTACATAGTAGTGAAAGGACGTTAAAAAGACGCTTACAAGAAGAAAATACCACCTTTAGGCAGATTCAAAATGAAGCATTACATCAGCGTGCCAATGACCTTCTATCAGGAAATCTAACGCTAACACAGGTCGCAGAACATCTAGGTTTCTCTGATTTATCTACGTTTTCCCAAGCTTATAAACGCTGGACAGGCATCGCGCCAAGCCAATTCCAAAAGCGAATAATCAACTAGAATAAGATCTTTTGTATCATGCTCAATCTGAAAATCGACATGACGGAGTTGTATAAAAAAGCATGCGAATTTCCGACAAAGGAGAATTCAGGAGGCACATAAAGCATGCTAACATCCAGATACTGACAATACACTATGTCAATTTATTTGGAAGGGTTCCAATATGTTAAAAACACAACAGGTCAAGATAATACAAGAATTCAATGCACCGATAGATAAGGTCTTTGCAGTTCTCAGTGAACATGAAAATCTCAACAAGATTTTTGCACCTGCAAAAATCACCCGCATTAATAATGGTAAAGATGCTCGAAATGGCGTGGGCTCTGCGCGTAAACTTTCGATTCCTTTAGCACCTTCATTTGTTGAAACCAACTTGGTTTACCAAGAAAATGAATTAATTGAATATGCGATTACCAGTGGTATTAGTCCAATTAAAGCGCATCGTGGTGTTATGAAATTTACTGATCTAGGCGGTGATCGCACTCGACTGGATTACACCATTAGCTTTAAAGGCCGTGTTCCTTTGATTGGTCCAATTATTAAGGCGGCACTACAAAACGGTATCAACCGTGGTCTGAAAAAATTGAAATTTTAATGCTGTTTAGGTACTTTCCTTGACGGTTTACTTTATACCGTCAAGGTTTATGCTATGTTTAAAGTGAAGATGTCACCGTGCCTAAAGGTTCTTTCCGAGTAATTGAATGCTCTGGCTTGCGTAGTAAAATTAATGCCGAGATTGCTGCCAATAAGATCATAGGAATACTAGAGGCAATTACAACAATCTCACTTTGCCCTGTTCCGAGTAGATAGCCTGCCACTAAAGGCCCTGAAAAAGCACCTAAGCGTCCTACAGCAACAGCAGCCCCGACTCCCGTTCCCCGCATTTCAGTAGGATAATATTTGGCTGCCAAGGTGTATAAAATTGACTGGCAACCAATCACGAACATCCCACAACATGTAGCAAACAAAATAAAACTCGACGCGCTATTGGAATAAGCCAGACCAATCAATGAAACCAAAATGCCTGCATAAACACTTGCAACGATAAAGAATTTATTCAGTCGATCCAACATCAAACCTAAAATCAATACACCGATAGAACCACCCAAATTAAAGCCAATCTGAATATAACTGGCCTGTTGCTTATTGAGTCCCAGTCCCGAGATTAAGGTCGGCAACCAGTTTTGGAACAATGCTAAAACCAGCAAAGTACCAAAAAAACTGAGCCAAAGCGTGGAAGTCACCACCACACGTGGTTTGGCAAAAAGTACATTCAATACACTTTGCTTTTGTGTTCTGACTTGAGCCGTTTTATTCAAATAAGCTTTTGATTCAGGTAAAAATAAAATAAGAATAGGAACCAGAATTAGAGGTGCAATCCCGCCAATGTAAAAGATATGCCGCCATTCATGATCTGCTGTCAGAGATAAAGCAACCACGGATGTCAAAACACCGCCAATCGGCATACCACAATACATCGCACTGACAGCTGTGGCTTTATACTTTTCAGGTACTGCTTCAGAAACCATGGTAATGACAATGGGCAACGCCCCACCCATGCCTAGACCCGTCAGAAAGCGAACGAATAGTAAGGAGTTCAAATCTTTGGTAAATGGAGTCAGTAACGACATCAAGCCAAAAATTGCAATCGAAGTGATAAATACTTTTTTGCGCCCAATCGAATCTGCAATTCGCCCAGCGATCAGTGCACCGGGTAATGTGCCTAGAACCGCGGCACTGAACACCCAACCCATCTCGGCACTGTTTAACAACATTTCTGCTTTCATCCGCGGTGCAGCAACACCCATAGATTGCAGATCAAATCCTTCAATAATGGCAAAAATGAAACATAGGATGAGTGTAATCACGATTGCTTGTTTTGAAGCACCTGCCTCTATATTGGTCTCTTTTAACATTGTTATCTTCCCTTTTTGATTCTTCCAGTTTATCTATCTAAAATGCCAAATATAGATTTAAATATCCTTTAAAGTCGCTAAAAAGACTAGCAGAGCAGCTATATTTACGCAATATGTATTAAAATTATGCAATTCGTAATTAAAATAACTTGAGGAGTCTCATTTGAAATATAAGAAAAAGATCATTTTTAAATCGCTATTATTGGCTCCAATTCCCTTACTCTGCTTTATGGCTATGCTATTTATTCTCATGAACAATCAGTTTAAATTCGGTTCAATATTTGCAGTTATTGTTGGGCATCTTTTGGTTTATTTGGCTTATTGCCTTTTAACCGTTCCATTTTCATTCTTGTTCTCGCTTGTTTTAAACCGCTATCAGTATCTGAATTTTCTGACAATCTGCTTAAGCTCATTCATCGTTGCGGCACCTTTTTTCATTCTTTTAGCTTGGGCTCATACAGGCCAACTCCCAAAGCAATTGTGGCTAGTCTATGCGGATATTTTTTCCTTGTTTATCGCGCTTATTCCAGCGATCTGTTACTGGCTGATTTTAATTAATTCTAAATCAGATCAAAAACAGAGTAAGCCCTGTTCATAAAATTTTAGTTAAATCAGATAAATGTTGAATGGTGTGTGTGATATTTAATTGCAACTGATTGGGTAAATTGTTTGGGTTATACCAACAGGTCGAGATCTGACAAGATGCAGCACCTTTCATATCCGCTTCAAGGCTATCCCCAATGAACAGGACTTCTTCTTTCGCAATCTGGCTTCTATGCAAACAGGTTTCAAAAAAACGCTGATCTGGTTTTTCATAGCCAATATCGTCTGAAATATATAAATCAGAGAAATGTGGCAATAAGCCTGCTAAGCCTAAACGTGCTTTTTGTTGACTCAGAATGCTGTTGGATGCAGCAAACAGCTTATATTTTTGGCTCAGGTATTGAATTGCTTCAGTTGCCCCATCCTCAAGGGTATGCTCTTTGGCTAAATTTCCCTGAAAGGTATCACGGAAATGATCATGATTAAGCTCAAGCTGCAATGCCTGAAATAATTCTTTAAATCGATTATTAATAACATCTTGTACGGTAATCTGACCTAACTTCTGCTTTTCCCATAAATGATGATTAATGGCTTTATAGGTCGAATAAGTTGAATCATCATGATCCAGATTAAATTCAGCAAAAGATTGAATAAATGCTGAGCGGTTGGCTACGCTAAAATCAAGTAAAGTATCGTCAATATCAAAGAATATAGCCTTATACATCTGAGCAATCTTACAACCGAAGCAAATAGTGAAATAATTTTATTATACCGATAGATAAAAGAGCAAGCCGTTGAGACCTGCTCAATAATCGTTATCGTGCTCTATCAAGTTTTATCTCTCATCCACATCCAGATCAATACAGCTGCCATACATGCCACAAGAGGATAAACGACCCACGGATGTGGAGTAGTCCAAATCATAATACCTGCTGCAATGCTCATACTTACAGTAGAGAGATATTTTGCTTTCTTTGGAATACGTCGGTTTTCTTGCCACTCTTGAATGATCGGTCCAATCAAGCGATGATTAAGAAACCATTGATGTAGCTTTTCAGAGCCTCTGGCTGCAAAGAATACTGCCAGCAAAATAAAATCAACAGTCGGCAGACCTGGAATAAAAACTCCAAGTATGCCGAGTCCAATACATAACCAGGCGAGGCAGATAAATAAGAATCGCCACCACACTGAGCGTGCTAATTTACTTGCTGGCTGTGGCGGTTGTGACAAAATATCTGTTTTCACATCATTATTCATGCGATCAATATTCTCCATACCTAGTGATGCTCAATCCACTTGCTTATTTCAACTCATCGATCTGGATTAATGCTTTACCAAAATAGTCAAATGCATCGAGGGCACCTTGTACAACACGATCTTGCAGTACTTGGTCAAAGGCAGCTTCATCAAGTGCCTCAACAAAGCGTTTCCACACTTTTGCTCGGCCTTCTGGATATGCCGCTAGATTACGAGCTGCAAAAGTTTCAGAGAAACCTAACTGCTTTTGCGCTTGTTTAAACAGAAATGCCGCACCTAAAGTTGAACCTTCAGAAACATAGATCCAGCCAAGTGCTTCGGGCAGTCTAACCTCGGCACTTTGTAATACCTGACCTGCGGGTTGGATGCCCAAGTCCTGTAAATCCTCAAGAGCTTGTTGAGAACGACCTCGAATCCCTAAATCAGGAATCAGTCCTGCAACTCCTTCTTGTTCAAAAAGATGCTCAATTTCTTGCTGAAAATAATATTGGGACAAGGTAAATTGGCCATATTTCTCCTTGCTCGAAAATACGTCTGCTTGCGCCATCAGCTGGTGCATGCGCTCATGTTCTGCCGCTGTTTCTTGCTTTAAACGCTGAGAAAGGCTATTGGCAATCATTTGCTCTGTTGCTGCATTCATCATGATTCTCCTAGAAAAAGATTAGGACTCATCGGTTAACGGCTCCGACTGAGTTTAAGTTGCACGGGAAAGTCCACAACAACGGTCACTGCACGACCATTGACTTTGTAGGGTTTAAATTTGGATTGTCTAGCTGCGTTTAAAACGCGTTCATCTAAGCTGGAAACACCTGAACTTTGTTTTAATTGAATCTCGATAGGCTGTCCGTTTTCATTGATACGTAAACGTAACTCCACCATGCGATTCTGTTGTTTAAGCTCCCGGTCATCATAGGCAAGCTTGCCAAAGCTCAATACATCAACACTACTGACTTGAACTGGTTCATCACGATCTACTTGGCTTTCAGGTGCTCGGCTTAGTTCCTGTTGTGCTGCGGGTGCTTTTACACCAGCAGAGAGCGATTGGTTTTCTCCAAAATGCTCTTTATGTACTTTCTGGTTCTCATTAACCACCGTTGATTGTTGATCTGCTTGTATCTGTTTTTTGAGTTCTATATTTTCTACAGATTGAGCTGCAACAGTTTGTTTTGGCTGTGGTGCGATGGAATGATCTTTTTGACTCGGTTGTTTTTGTTGTACGGTATTCGTTGCATTTTGACTGATGAATATCTTTTGCTCTATGGTCTCAGCACTTTGCTGTGAAGCAGGAAGTTCAGATTCTTTTTGTAAGGGTTGTTGTTTAGGAGACTGAGTAATAGCACTCTGAGCTGTTGTTTGGGGAGATACGTGTTCTGCTGGTGCTAATGATACAAAGCGTACATTAAGGGCATTTACTTTCGGTGAAGCGGCTAAAGTATAAGGCTCAATAAAATGACTCAGAAACCATAATCCAACGAGATGCAGCACAATGACCAGCAATACAATAATCGACTTAAGATTGGAATGTGCCAAAACCAAAATAGAGGGTAACTTTGTGTTCAATCGATAAGCTGAATACTGGAGCTTTGATTTCATCGTTATCCCCTAAAAACGATGTTCAAGCTTTAAGCTGACATTATGTTTGTCATAGGAATATAACCAATCCACATTACTGTTATTACGGTTATAGCGATAGGTCAGATTAGGCGTCATGCCATAAAATTTAAATCGAGGCATCTGAACGACAAATGTATAATTTTGTTCAAAATCATGTCGACGGGCATCAAAGGTCTCAACATACCGATCAAACTGCCGCCAGCGATATGAACTCAATAAAGTCGTATTCAACCCGACATTCCAAGACTTACTTAGACCTAAACGGATGCCTTGCTGTTGATAGGCCGCCATGTACTTTTCTTGCGTGTTATGATCAAGCACATCTAACCCACTAAATAGTGTCCACTGCTTAGGTAGAATCTTCCAAAATGTGAACATCGCTGAGCTTTCTTTACCATCTAGTGTTTTATATTTTTGATAATCTAGATCTTTGATTTCAGCTTCCAGCTTGAATGCTTTATCTGCAGCAATAAATCGCATCCATTCAGCACGTGCCCCCCATGCATTGTATAAACCATCATTGGCATAACGTTTATGTTCAAACAGTGGTGCAATACTGATTTGATTTTTTAAATCGAAAAAACTATAGCCTGCATTAATATTCAAGGTCGATTCGTTATAGTCAGCCTGATCATCATAGGATTGCCCGTAGGCTAAACCACGTAAGGAAACGCCATGGTTGCCATACAGAGAAAAGCGTTTGATTAAACTGGCTTCATAATCCATACCCGTTGCTGATGCTGCTTTTGGGCTGCCACGTCTAATTTCTTGAATGGGGGTCGCATTGCCCTTGTCATCAATGCCATACAAGGTCCATGTTTTGCTTTGTTCAGAAGAACTATTCAGATTTGTGGCATAGGATGGACCGATTGCAACACTGCCTTGCCATGAATCCCGCTGATCCAGTGCTTTGATGAACAGATTAACCGTTTGTTCTACTTCTGGTGGTATCACCGCACGATCGCTTTGTCCTAGCTTGCTCTGAATTGATGTAAAAAGGCGTGCTGCTTCTTTGTTCTTCTGCTGTTCAAACAGCACGCGCGCTAACTCTAGTTCACAAATTAGATTATTCGGTTGTTTATTGAGACTGCTTTGAAATTTTTGCTCTGCTAATTTGAGCTGTCCCTGAGCGCGTGCTAACGCACCTTCGGCAAAATCCGTTAAAGCCTGATCATAGTCTGTATATTGCTGATAATATTTTAAATAAACCGCAGCATTGCCCCATTGCTTTTGCATAACCGCCAAATATAAGGCCTTTGCTAGATCATCTTGGTTTTTTTCAACTTCAAATACTTGACCATTAATCACAATATTCGGTAGTTCATTGGTGCTTCGAATTGCCCCTTGTTGTTGTAGTTGATGCTGCTGTTGTAATAAATTTTGATCTAAGCTTTGATTCAGACGAAGTTGAGTATCATCATCTGCATAGAGTGATGAACCAGCCAATAGAATCAGACAGCACAGCAATGTTCTTTTCATAAAAACCATAAAGCACAAAATAAAATCATCAAGTCTTGAACAAGAAAAAGGAATCTACAGTTGTAGATTCCTTTTGAAACAATTAGTTCTTCGCGCCGCCAAATGCAGTGTTATAAGAAACATTGTCAAATTTCGCGATACCCGCTAAAGCAGCAGCATTTGCACCAAAGAAATGCCCTTGAACAATACCTGAGTCATTTAAGCCTGCAGTACCATTTGCAATTGCAAATCCGCTAAATGCAGCTGAACCTGGATTAAACGTCACACCATCAAGTGTTACGTTTGAAACGGTTGTACCTGTTCCAGTTAATGCACCTTCCAAAGTACCTGCACCAAAGTTTGCAGTGAAATTACCACTTAGCAGATTAGTTGCTGAACCATTAATCCCTGCAACGGTATATGTCGCAGTACCTGCAGTTGGTACTGTGGTGTTGGTATTGTCACCCGCGTAATAAACCGTATGGCTTGCGCTTGCAGGTGTATCACCTGCTTTCCACCATTCACCGAAATAAACTTCCTGTGTGCCAACTTGACCAAAATTAAAATTGCCTAAAGCACTGTGTGAAGGTGGCATTGCTGATACAGGGATATGAGAAATATTAAATGTCTTGGTGCCAATAGTGACATTAGTATTACTCGTACCTTGCGCAGAGAATGCCTGCGCGAGCCCTTTTAATGAGCTAAAGCCAGTAAAAGCGTTATATGGCGCACCTGCCGCTTGCACAGAAACTGCAGCTGCACCACCCGGATGACTAGTACTTGCTGCTGCACCGACTTTGATATTAGCTTCATTACTTGAAGCACCTTCAATACCTGCATGAGCAAATACAGCAGAACATGCAACAAGACCGATGAACAGTTGAGAGATTTTCATTTATTGTTACTCCATTTTTCTAAAGCTAAGTTATTGTTTCAATGAAGATAACGACATCGCTATCTTTTTAGTTGTATGAGCAGCTGGGATCTATAACTGCTCTTAATTTTGTAAATAATAATCATTCAGATTCATTATTTACGCCCATCTAATTCCCGCTTTTTAAAAGAGGAAATTAAATTCTGTGTTAAAACTTAGTGGTCCAGCTAACTTTCAGCGTGCGGCCTGGTGCAGCCATTGCACTCCGCGTGAGAGGATCAATGTAGAATTGGTTTGAAAGGTTATTTCCGACAAATTCAACCGTGTTATAGGTGTCGACTTGATAGCGTGCATAGGCATCAAAAATCCAAGTATCATCCCAAGCCAACGGTACATTGAGGTAATAGCCTTTATTGATACCCGCATCGTTATTTTTTCGTAGTGGGCTTTCATAGCCTTTGTAGAAAGTTGCTCGTGCGCCGAGTTCCAATCTTTCATCTAGAAAACGTGCACCCAATAAGGCATGTGCACTTAGCTCAGGTGTCGACATGGTGACCAGATAACCATTGGGGAAACCATCATCAACACACCGTTGATAAGCATCACGGAATTGGATGCCCTGATCCGTTTGTACTGTGCCACTGTTAATCATTTTATCGATAGCACTATTGGTATCACAGACTTCATTTTTGAGGTTATAAGCCAAACTCAAATCGCTAAAGAAAGCACCATTATCAAAACGGCTTTGCAGTTCTAAACCAGAAAGTTTTTGCTCATCCATGTTGGTGAAAATCAGATTTTGATTTCGTTCAATCACGTTCTTGGTTTTGTTATAGTAATACGCCAGTTTAATGTCGGCATTTCGCGCTGAGCTTAACCAATCACGCATGTCATAGACATAACCCACTTCATAATTAAAAGCATGTTCAGGTTTAATCGCTTGATATGGCATCATCGCAGAGAAACCGACCGTACTTTCAAATAAGCTGGGTAATCGATACTCTTCTGCATAACGCACATAGAGCCGATTATTGTCAGTTAAATGAATGGATGCACCGAGTTGAGGCGCCCAACCACTGTCTCGTACTTTCTGAGCGGACTCAATTGGAACCTGTTCAATCACTGCAGGGCTAAGATTACCATTGCCAGTAATCACATATTTTTGCCCTAAGGCATTCAGTCGATCTAATACATTATCAGCCAAAGCCAAATGACCATTTTCATCTGCTTTCCAAGTGAGCGTATTTTTCTGTGTCCAAATGAGGTTATATAACTGTGTTTCTGATGCAGGAACACTCTCTAACTTACCATCCCAGTCTGGATTTTTGACCGCATAGCGTTGTGAGAATCGATCCAACATGCGCTTCTGCTGAGCATTGTAACTTTCAGGCATAGTTACATATTCAAAGCTATATTCTTTGAGTTTACTTTTCTTGGTAAATAATGGATTTAATGCAGGATCGACCCCGTCTCTCAGGGATTTATTTAAGAAATCATCAAAAGCCCAATATGAGCGATAGCGCATACCTGCATCAAAACTTAGCCACGAGACAGGACGATAGTTGAAATTAAAATCAAAAGTCTTTTCTTCACGTCGGCCTGCACGCGGTAAAGCCTGAAATAGGCTATACATTGGTCCATATTCACCATAGATATCATCAGAAGTTAGTTTTTCTTTTAAAAAGCTTCCACCCAAGGTTAAATTGAGCTGGTCAGTTAATAAGGCTTTATTGCTGATATTAATGCCCTGACGTCGGTTGTCAGAATGGCTAATAGCCGTATTGATAATGCGATTATCCCGAAAATCAATGGTCGTTGGCCAACCACCGCGTGTATAGGTCTGGCTTTCTGTATCGGTCTGCCAAATATTGGCGTAGAAATCGACCCACTGATTAGTTTCGGGTTTGAACTTATACTCCAAGCTATAGGCCTTAGAACGAATATCACTAAGAGGCCACTGCGGTACACCAATTTCAGGTGTTAAACCCCACTCAATCCGTGAAGGCATGATCTCACCAAATCTATTTTTGGTGTCTCGATAAGTTAGTTTTAGGGCTTGCTCATCAGTGGGTCGATAGTTTGCTTTGAATAACCAAGACTCCATTTGACTAGAGGTATTTGGAACTTCATCACCAGGTTTATAGGAATGCGCAAAATAAGGAATAAAATCGAGGCTATTGCTCGGTTCTGCCCGTTTATAATAGCCCGAACCGTGTGTACCCGAAAAATAGTTGCCACGTTCACGAACAGCATAAACCGCCAATAAATCAAATTTATCCTTCTTCATTGCCAAAGCGAGTCGCCCTGCTAGATCATCTCCTGAAAAGTTAGAATTATCATGTCTGGTTCGGTTCTTTTTATAAATATCGGGATCGTATTTTTTACCATCAATATCTATCCACGGCGATGTATCGTTATAATTTTTGCCGACCTTACTCATGTCTGGTAGCGAAGGATCAATGGAGTTGGTTGAGCCTTCTACTTTTAATTCTGCACCAAAGGTTTGACCTGGGCGAACGATATCATCCGCTTCTAAGGTCTTGACCACCACACCACCACCAACTGAGGTTGTGGTATTTCGCTCCAACGATGGACCTTTAATGACTTCAATGCCCGCAATCAGATTGGGATCGATATAATTTCGGTTATTCACGCCATTATAGCCACGCCATACTGCAATCGACTGTTCAGTTCCATCAATGGTCAAAGGTACTCGACCAACACCCTGCACGCCACGAACACTTGGATCCAATGCCCCACTGTTTCGAGCATCGCCACTATAAACGCCAACCATACCTTGAAAGACATCAGCAGGATTGGTGCCTTTAAAGCGCTCAATATAATCTTTTCCTGCATAGACTGAAGATCGATTGGCATCATAAACTCTGTTGCTGCCTTGAGTATCACGATCTTCTTGACCATAGACAACAAGTGGGGTTAATCGAACAGAAACCTCATCGCCCTGAGTTTCAACTGCTGCTGTTTGCTTGATTGCCGACACTGGGGCAATTGGGGCCAGATTGGTATTATTCTTACTGGTCTTTTTCGCTAGCGTATAACCTTGCCCCACTTTCACAGCATAAAATGCCGAAGACGCTAAAATATGTTGGAAGCCTTGCTCTAATCCATAATTACCTTTTAATCCTGCACTGTATTGCTCTTTTAATTGTTGTGCATCAATAACAATCGAAGTACCCGACTGCTCAGCAAATTGGTTCAATACATTTGCCAATGTTCCTGCAGGAATATTATAAGATTTTGCTGCAACCGTTTCTGCATAAGCATGTTGCATAGGTAAAGCCAAGCTAGCAACACACGCTGTATGTACAGCGAATGCGAGTGTTGAGAATCGAAATAAGTTCCGATTTCGCAATTTACCTTCTACAACTTTCTTCATTTTCCTTGCCCCAGTAAATAGAAATAAGAATCATTCAATATATCTAAATAAAATGATCCAAATTTATTGCTTCTACTTACTATGACGAAAAGCTTTGAAAAAAGTGGAACCTAAATTTTAAAAAATTAAAAAATTTTTAATATACGCTCATTTAACTATGAATAGCCTTATTGTTTTTTTAGTGAAATAACAATGAGATATGGTGTAATTTGATATACCGACAAGTTTGGAAATACCGTTGCTAATAATTTAAGTGCATCTTGAGTTTGATCTAAGGGCAACACAGCATTTACTTGGATATCGTGCATTGCTTCAGCATTAAACAAAATTTTACCTTTATAATTTTGATCTAATTCATTTAATACCTGATCGAGCGGTAAATCCTCTACCATCAATTGATGTTTATTCCATTTTTGTTGTTCATTATAAATATTGAGTGCTGAAATTGGCTGTACCCCATTCCGATTCATACTCACAGTCTGACCAGCGCTCACAATCACTTGTTGAGCCGAATAACCATTCGCCGCTGCCTGTACACGAACTCGCGAATGCAACATTTTTAGCTCTGTTGCTGATGGTGTAAAAGCTACGCTAAATGCCGTTCCAAGCGCTTGAATCTGTCCATGTTTGGTTTTGACTAAAAATGGGCGATTTGGATCTTTGGCAACATCAACATAGATCTGCCCTTGGACCAATTCCACCACTCTTTGCTTTGCTTGGAAATCAATATTAACTGCACTCTTACCTCGCAGAATTAAGCGCGAACCATCTTGTAATGTTTGTGTTGTCCATTGCGCTGAATCACCTTGAATATCTGCCTGTAAATAAGCAATAGAGGTATCTGAAAGATAAAAAACACTGCCACTGATGATAACGAATGCAATCGCAAATGCACTCCCCGCACGAATATGCTTATACGCCTTTGCCGATCCGAACCCGGCTTTGAGTGCGGATTTAACCACTTTCTTATGCTGTGTGGTTTGAGACACTTTTTGAATTGAGCGAATACATTGCTCGATATCAGCTGCAATTTTTTGATGTTGCTGGCTATTTTGCTTCCATTGATTAAACTTCAATTGCGCATTTTTTCGGGTCGATTCATCATCTGAGCTTAGCTGCACAATCCATAACGCAGCCTCTTCAACCAGCTGATGATGTTCTTGTTTATCGATCGCCATTAAAGATGAATGTCCATTTCAAACCGATTCATATAGCAACGCGTCAGACAGCTTGCAAGATATTTCTGGATCATTTTAGTTGAAACACCCAATTGCTCTGCTGTTTCTTTATGGGTATAACCTTCAAGGTAATGCAAGATAAATGCTTGCTGTGCTTTAGCAGAGACATCTTCCAATGCCTTGCAAAGCTGGTCCAGTGCTTGAATAATCTGCATTTGGTCTTCTGGTGAAGCAATCGCATCCAGCATGTATTCCATCTGGCTCAAGCCATCTAAATAAGCCTGTTCAATGCGTTTGCGACGGACTTGGTCGATGAGTAAATTTTTTGCTATAGACGTAAGATAAGCGCGAGGTTCTTTAATGCCCAGCAGCTCATCACGTGTTTGTAGTAATTTTATAAAGGTGTCTTGCACCAGATCTGCGGCTTGCTCAGTGTTGCCTATTTTTTGTCTCAACCATTGATGAAGCCAGCCTCTATGGTTTCTGTATAACTGATCTACAAGCATAGGGGTTTTGTTCACAATCATTTGACTCAAAACAAAGTGTGCTTAAATGATAATTATTATCATTTATAAAATCAAGAAAGAATCGCATAAACTTTAGTTGACTGTTATTTTTATAAGCACAGGTCGGATATTCCGTAGCTTAAGCATGCATTAATAAGTAATAATTTATTGATTTAACAGTGCTTCTACCCACAAAATCAGTTCATTCATATGCCTATTTCTACGCTTTAGTTGTTCTTTATCAGGAATGTAATAACACAATTCCGATTGCACAGGTTGCGTTGGCAGTCTCAGCAACACTTTTGAATGGATTAATCGACTCACTAACGTGGTTGAACAAAATACCAATGCATCATTTGCAAGTGCCTCTTGGATACCAAAAATTTCTTGGTCAAAGTATTGCACAGTTATATTTTTTTCCTCTAAAGCATTTTTTTCAAGCCATGTTTGCAATGGCTGTTTAGGCAA
Source organism: Acinetobacter sp. C26M (assembly GCF_023702675.1). NCBI lineage: Bacteria > Pseudomonadati > Pseudomonadota > Gammaproteobacteria > Moraxellales > Moraxellaceae > Acinetobacter > Acinetobacter sp. C26M. The sequence continues at coordinate 1,946,810 of NZ_CP098478.1, read as the reverse complement.
CGTTTTATTTTTCCATTCAGTGCTAAACAGTGTAATCGGCTGTTCATCCCAATTCTTTCTATATGGCCCTACGGCTGCAAATACATTAAATGACTCATGTTTAATAATGTCTGTAGAGGAAACGGATGCAACAGCCCCATAGCGTATTGGTAGTGCATACAGATGAGTTTCCAAACTTTCGCCTGTAGAGATCTCAAGCTCGATCTCTGGATGGAGTTGTGAAAAAGCCTGCAAGGCAGGAATCAAAATCATTGCTGCCAAGGACGACGTTGTGGTGATCTTAATCACTCGACTGGCTGTACTCACCTCCTCCACAGCATCTTCAATAGTCCGAAATCCCTTAGAGATTGCGATCGCTAATTTCTCACCTGTTTCGGTTAAACTGATTTTTCGAACCTGTCGATAAAACAAATCCACATTAAAACGACTTTCTAGATTACTAACGTGATGAGAAATTGCCGTAGGTGTAAGAGATAACTCTTCAGCGGCCAATTTAAAGCTACCTAAACGCGCAGCAGATTCAAATGCCTTCAATGCTTGTAAAGAAACTTGCATTTTCAAATGCTCCATAAACTATTCTTATAGATGAATTTAAATCACTCATAGCTGTAATTTACTGGTTTGTCCAGCCTGCAACGACCTCTTAAGATGGGTTTATCTTTTAAAATCTAGAGTAATTCATCATGACCACCCTATTACATATAGATGCCAGTGTTCGAGCAGCTTTCAATCCAAACCCAAGTCATAATTCTATTTCCAAAAATATCGCGAAGCGCTTTATTGATACATTACAACAGCAACATGCGATAGATGAATATATTTGTCGTGATGTAGGCATGAATCCACCCGCTTTTATTAATCAAGACTGGATTGGTGCTGTGTTTACTCCTGAAGAAAAAAGAACAGCTGAGCAAAAGGGAATCTTAGCTTTATCTGACCAATTGATTGCCGAAGTTTCAGCAGCCGATGTTATTGTGATTTCTTCACCGATGTATAACTATGGTATGCCTGCACAGTTAAAAGCATGGTTTGATCAAATTATCCGTATCAATAAAACTTTTGACTTTGACCTTGCACGTGGAGATTTTCCACTCAAACCTTTACTTTCTGGTAAAAGCTTGGTGATCATCACATCAAGTGGTGAATTTGGTTTTGCGGCTGATGGTATTCGATCCAATCAAAGCCATCTTGTGCCTCATCTGCGGACTTTAAGCAAATATTTAGGGGTTGAGCATATATATGAGATTGCATCTGAATATCAGGAGTTTGCAGATACTCGTCATCTAAACTCGCTTGAAAATGCATTGGATCGAGCAGAAACACTTGCAACAAAATTAGTATTCGCTCAGCAACAAAACACGGAGATGCATCCAGAATATGAGTCGTATCTCATTTAAAATTATTACAAGTTCGTTGTACTAAGTTAATAGATAAAGTGATTCACGGATCGCTTTATCTAGCTTTTGGACTTTTCTACAGCTAAACAATTCTTTATTTAGCTTCTAAGGCATCTATCATCGCAGATGCAGTGATACGTGCCGAAAATGGATTCTGACCTGTGATTAGATTCCCATCACGCACCACATTGGGTAAAAAGGGAATAAATTTTCTCTCATAAAACGCACCACGCTCTTTTGCCAGCTCTTCAGCGTTATAAGGAACTTTTTTCGCTACACCAGCCAATACTTCTTCACACCATGCAAATCCTGTAAGCTTTTTCCCACGAATCAAATATTGTCCATTTGATAACTGAACATTCAGCAACCCACAATAGCCATGACATACACTAGCCACTACACCATCATGTTCATAAATATTTTTGGTGATGTCTTGCAATTCAGCATTGTCTAGGAAGTCCCACATGACCCCATGCCCACCTGTGTAATAAATCGCATCATAATCTTGCCAATTAATCTCAGATGGCTTTTTTGTAGTTTCCAGTAACTGCATAAAAGTAGGATCATTTTTGCGTTTGAGGACAGAGGCATCGGCAACCAAACGCTCTAATGATTTAGGTTCTATCGGTGAAAACCCACCGTTGGGGCTGACAATATCTTGAATATAATTCTGCTTTTCAAACTCATCATAGGCATGCGTCAGTTCCCCTAACCATAATCCAGTTGGACGATCGATACCCTCATATTTAGAGACGTTGGTTACCACATGGAGAATACGTTTTAACATCTTTTACCTCTACTTTTGATTTATTTTTAATCTTGCTTTTGCATCACTATAAGCTTAAAGTTTGCTTTAATGTCAAGAGAAAATCAGTAATGAATATCAGTGAATTATCTAAACAAAGTGGTTTAAGCACCCCAACGATTCGTTATTATGAGCAAATCAAGCTGTTACCAAAGGCTAAACGCAAATCAAATGGCTATCGGGAATATAGTGAAAATGATCTCAAACAGCTTTTCCTGATCCAACAAGCACAGCAAGTTGGTTTTTCTCTGACAGAAATTAAAGCGTTTCTACCGTCGAATGTCTCTTCATGGAATCATGATATTCTTATTGGCTTATTAGAAAGCAAAATCAAAGATATTGAAGACCTAGAACAAAAACTTGCAGTCAGTAAACAAAACCTGAGCATGATGATTGTGGCGATCAATAGCAAACCAGATGAAATTACCTGCGAGGAAAATGCGCAACGTTTGCTCAATCTTTACTATACCAACGACAAAGTCTAATACACCAGCAATCAGTTTTTAAGCCGTCATCACAACGACTATTCATTAAGAAATGCTCAAAAGTACTTGACCTTAAACCTTACTTTAAACATAGCATTTATCTCAGGTACTATATGAGGAACCTGTCATGTTTAAAGTTTGGAACTTTGCAAAGTGGTTGATTGGCATTTTTATGCTCATATTCATCAGCAATATGGTCTATGCAACCGAAGCTGCTCAACAACACCTACAAGCTAAGCCAAAAGGCAAAATTTTGGTGGTGATGACCAACCACTCAGCTTATCCAACACGATCAGATACGACAGGATTGTGGCTGACTGAACTCACCCATTTTTATGACATTGCAGAAGCAGCAGGCTATGAAATGGATTTTGTCAGTCCACAAGGTGGTGCTGTACCGCTAGATGAACGTAGTCTTAAGCCGATTTATATTGATCAATCAGCAAGAAAACACTTGGCTGATCCTCAATTCATGCAGCGCCTTAATAATACACTCGCACCCAATGCCATTGATCCCTCCCACTACAAAGCGATTTATTACACGGGTGGGCATGGCACCATGTGGGATTTTCCCAACAACCAAGGTTTAAAGAATATTAGTGAAAAGATATATCAGCAAGGCGGTGTCGTATCTGCAGTATGTCACGGTGTAGGTGGATTATTGCCGCTTCAAACCCCAACAGGCAATGCACTCATTGCAGGTCGAACTGTTACAGGCTTTGCCAATATTGAAGAAACCTTGTCGGGGATTAAGTCTCAAGTACCGTTCTCATTGCAAGATGGATTAGTACAACGCGGAGCAACATATAAACGAGCCTTCCTTCCATTTACTTCTTATGTGATTGCTGATGATCGGATTATCACTGGGCAAAATCCGCAATCCAGTAAAGAAATTGCAGAAGCAGTCGTTAAGCGCTTAAATACATTAAATTAAGCTTTCCCCTATAAAAAACCAGATTTTTAAGATCTGGTTTTTTTATAGCTAAGTGTTTATTTATCTTTATCTTAGCTCTCTTGCAAATGACCTGTTCCGTCTATTCATCAAATGAAAGTTATCATTCAAAAATGCTTGACCTTCAAGCTAACTTTAATCTTAACATTTCAGTTAGATCTATAGGAGGAACATAAACATGTTCAACAAACTTCATTTACGTCGTTCAGTTTCTGCAATATCGATCAGTTTGATCCTTGCGACCACAGCGTACGCTACTGAAACCGATGCATCTCAAATGAATGCCAGTAATACACAGACCACAATCGTTGAATTTGGACCATATAAAGTCGCTGTGCCTAAAGGTGGTTATTATGATCGCTTTCGCATGAACCCTGATTTGGACGAAGTTGCCAAAGACCCTGCAGCAGGCAATATTGATTACTTCCGTACAATTCCTAAGAAGCTCGTCGATACCCGTGTGGGAAAAGTCTGGTCGCCTAATTTTTATTATCGGACCAGCAATATTCAGGTGTTAATGCTAGCGCCTATTGCAAAATTAAAAGCCAAACTCCCTGCTCCATTAGAACCTTTACAGCCATTCCCAGGCTATGGTCTAGTTTCATTGACTTTCTTTTCTTATGCAGTGGGAGATGTTGATCCCTACGATGAAGTTTCTGTCGCCATTGTGGTACGTCAACCAAACGCACATTATTTTAATAGCACTGAATTACTTAGCTCTATGCGAAACCACAAATATTATGGGTATGTATTGGCATTACCCGTAGATACCGAGATTGCCCGAGTACGTGGTGTCTATGGATATCAATTACCCAAATGGTTAACACCGATTGATATGAAAATTGGTAGCCAAGACCTACAGGCTCATATTTTTAATACCGATGGCAAACCTGATTTAAGCCTAACTGCGCCTCTACCTAAAATGAAAACGGTAAAGCCACAATCACGGATTGAAACTAAAACCATGTATCAGTTGGTTGATGGTAAATGGCACAGTACTTCCGTAGAATCGAATACCCTTGCATTTGGACAGAAGCTATTTCCTAAAAATGTGCAACTTGTTCGCAGCAGCGGTCCACTGAGTAAATTACTGGATGACCTAGGTACCAATAAGATCTTACGCTTAGATGTAGTGAAAGATGCTCAATTGGCACTCAATATGCCAGTTCCCTTTCCTTCGCTGGATCAGAAAAAAGACCATAAATAATTGATAAAAGAAAACCGCTTTCTAATTAAAGCGGTTTTTTCTTGCCTAAAATCATCTCAACCTTCCAAGACTTGTATTGATTTGCACCTATAAAAAAGCCAATTACAGAAAAATCTGTAATTGGCTGTTGGTCAAGTAATCTATTACCTGAGTATTGGCAGCTGCTTAGCCCTTCTTAAGATGCAAATGAATATGTACGCATACGTTTTTTATATTGGCGAGTCCGACATGCCATTGCTGATTGTTGTAAAATCAACGCCCAAAGCGGAGAAACTTTTGGATTGGTTGATTTACCAAGACTGAGTTTACGTAACTGGAATTTTACTGTGGCCATATTGGCGAGTGACGCTAAAGTTTTATTTTCCCAAGTAATGACTTTCAACTCAGGTGCAGTATTTTGCCCTCGCTTCCACTCATGTGGAAGATTTGGATCGATTGCTAAAGCTGTGGCAATCCCCACCATATCGACACCACTTTCAATGACCTGTTCAGCGACTTGTTTACGACGAATACCACCCGTCACCATCACAGGCATGTTCGCGACTTTACCAATCTCTTGAGCAAATTCTAAGAAATAAGCTTCTCGTGCCAAAGTACGTCCATCGCGTGCCTGACCTTGCATTGCCGGTGCTTCATAGCTACCACCAGATAACTCAACCAAATCAACAGCCAGTTCATTGAGCATCAAGACCACTTGTTGCGCATCTTCGGCACTAAAACCGCCACGTTGGAAGTCAGCCGAATTCAGTTTAACCGCTACTGTAAATGTCTCTGAGACGACTGCGCGCACAGCTTTAACAATCTCAATTAGAATACGTGCGCGATTTTCCAAAGAACCACCCCATTGATCTTGTCGCTTATTACTGAGTGGCGAAAGGAACTGACTGAGTAAATACCCATGCGCCGCATGAATTTCAACACCCGTAAAGCCTGCTTTTTCTCCTAGACGTGCAGTGTTGGCAAAACGCTGGATCACTTCATTAATCATGTCTTGGTTCATTTCAATCGGTGTATTAAAACGATCTGACATTTTTCCCAAATCTAAAGCAACCGCTGAAGGTGCCCAAGTGTCCTGACCTAAATTAGATTGCATTTGGCGGCCTGGGTGATTAATTTGCAACCACACTTGCGCACCCTTGGAGCGACCGATTTGCGCCCAGCGTTTGAAGATATCCAAATATTTTTCATCCTCCAGTACGACACCACCCGGTCCAGTCATGGCACGACGATCCACCATCACATTGCCTGTGATAATCAAACCCACACCACCATCTGCCCATGCTTGGTATAAGCGAATCAGTTCTTCAGATGGCGCATGGTTTAAATCGGCCATGTTTTCTTCCATTGCAGCTTTTGCAATACGGTTTGGGATCTGTGAACCATTCGGAAAAACTAATTTTTCAAATACTTTCATTTTTAGAACCTCATTGAGTATGTGTTTACTTTAAGATTAAAGTAAACTTTAATGTCAATAGGTTTTATCAGCCTTTATATATTTTTTTAAAAAGCAAAGAGCATCATAGGTTTGCAATCGTGACATTCTTAGAAAAATTGAAAATAAAAAAATAGAGGCAAACTGCCTCTATTCTTAAAATGTATTTTTAATGCAATTAATACAGCTTATGAGCGAATAAATGCCAATAGGTCTGGATTAATGACATCTGCATTCACAGTCAGCATCCCATGAGAAAAACCTTTATAGGTTTTTAAAGTTCCATTTTGTACCAGTTTAGCCGACAGTGCCCCTGAATTTTCATAAGGCACAACCTGATCATCGTCACCATGCATGACAAGCACAGGGACTGAAATCTTTTTCAGGTCTTCGGTAAAATCTGTCTGAGAAAAAGCCACAATTCCATCATAATGAGCCTTTGCCCCTCCCATCATGCCTTGACGCCACCAATTCCAGATCACCGGCTCTGATGGTTTTGCATCAGGACGATTAAAACCATAGAAAGGACCTGCTGGCACATCGTAGTAGAATTGCGAACGGTTTTTAAACAATTGATTTTGTAAGTCATCAAAAACTTCTTTTGGTAAACCATCAGGGTTATTGGCTGTTTTGACCATGATTGGCGGAACCGCACTCACCAGCACAGCCTTAGCAACATTTGCTTCGCCATGACGTGCAATATAATGAGCTACTTCGCCACCACCTGTTGAATGACCAATATGAATCGCATTCTTAATACCAAGATGCTGTACCACAGCTGCAACATCATCCGCATAATGATCCATATCGTGCCCATCCCACACCTGACTGGAACGGCCATGCCCGCGACGATCGTGAGCAACTACACGGAAACCTTCGTTTAAAAAGAATAATAATTGTGCGTCCCAATCATCTAAGCTGAGTGGCCATCCATGATGAAAAAACAAGACCTGCGCATCTCGAGGTCCCCAATCTTTATAAAAAATATCTACACCATCTTTTGTCGTAACGAATGCCATCTTTGCTTCTCCTGTGTAAGATTTACACTGTCGATTCATGATCTATGTTCTAATTAATCAGGTTGCAATTACATATTTTGAAGTACTATCCAAATGGATAGTGATTCTATACTAAGGTTAAAGTTCGCTTTAGGGTCAAGGCTTTTAGTCCTATTCTGATAATAAAAATGTAATTTAATGATTTAAAAATAAACGCATGATTAATAGGCTTAATCATTGAGATCATTTCAGTTTTTCACAGATTTATCTATTTTCAGGCGCTGTTTTCTTTACATTGTTTAAACGAATGAGCGCTGCGCTTTTCAAATATGAAATTTTGCTGCTTGACATTAAAGTTGGCTTTAATCTTATAGTGATCTTAAACGTGAGAAATGCTCTTTTCCCAGACAAGCATTTTGAATGATTGGGTCAATCAAAGGTTTACGAATATGCAAAGCAATAAGCAGTTTACTGAAGTTGAATTTGGACAACAAAAGATCAATGTTCCCAAAGATGGCTATTACGATCGTTTTAGGATGAATCCTGATTTAGATCAAGTCGCGCAAGATCCCGCTGTAGGCAATATTGATTTCTTCCGTAAAATCCCTAAAAAATTGGTTGAATCAAGAGTTGGTCCTGTTTGGGCACCCAATTTTTATTATCGTAGTGGCAATGTGCAACTGTTGATGTTAGCACCACTTAAACAACTCAAGAAAAAATTACCCGCTTCTTTAGAACCGTTACAGGTCTTCCCTGGCTATGGGCTAGTCGCGCTTACTTTCTTCACTTACGCTGTTTGTGATAACGATCCATATAATGAAGTCTCTGTTGCAATTGTAGTGCGTAAGCCTAATGCATATGGTCCTCATGCTTTAGAGCTCATCAACTCGATTCGTCAACGTCATTTTTATGCACATGTGTTGGCACTCCCTGTGGATACAGAAATTGCGCGTGTTCGTGGTGTTTATGGTTACCAACTTCCGAAGTGGCTCACTGAAATTAATGTCGCTATCGGCTCCGCTGAAGTAAATGCGAGCCTAACTGATATGAAAGGCAAAATCGATTTAAGCCTTATTGCTCCGACACCCCATTTACAGCAGGTGAAATCTGAATCACGTATGAGTCAAGCAACGATGCTACATCAGGTTGATGGCAAATGGCAGCAAACTTTAGTGCAATCTAATCTCTTATCTTTTGGACAAAAGCTTTTACCTAGTAAAGCCAAATTAGTTCGTCACGGTGGTCCTTTAAGCCAATTATTAGATGAACTCGGAGCATCCAAGATTCTTCGTTTAGATGTAATTCAAGACGCGCAAGTCGTACTACATTTACCCAAAGCACTTTAAAATTAAATCTATAAACAGTTAAGGAAAAAACTGAAATGACAAAATTAAATTATGACCTTGTGGTCTTCGGTGCAACCAGCTTTGTTGGGCAGATTCTGACCCAATATCTGGCTGAATACTTTTCTACTCAAAAAGAACAACTGCGTTGGGCAATTGCTGGACGTTCACAGCAAAAATTACAACAAGTTAAAGATGGGCTTGGTCCTATTGGACAAGCTGTCCCGATCTTGGTTGCCGATGCCAATAATCAAGTAGAGCTAGACGCTCTTTGTGCACAAACACGTGTAGTGGTTTCGACAGTTGGTCCTTATGCCCTATATGGCGAACCGCTAATTCAAGCCTGTGTAAAAAATGGCACCGATTATTGTGATCTGACTGGAGAAACCCAGTGGATTAAACAAATGATCACCCAGTATCAAGCGCAAGCACAGCAATCAGGTGCGCGTATTGTGCATTGCTGTGGTTTTGATTCAGTCCCATCCGATATGGGAGTTTATTATCTGCAACAGCAAGCACAGCAACAGTTTTCTGCACCTGCTACGCAAGTCACCATGCGGGTTAAAACCTTAAAAGGTGGTGCATCTGGTGGTACAGTCGCTAGTTTGATCAATGTGATTCAAGAAGCTGCAGCTGATCCTGCATTGCGTAAAGATCTGCTTAATCCCTACATTCTCTGTCCTGCTGATCATGGCAATACCCAAAGACAGATTTATATCAAAAGCGCCAAATTCGACCCTGATTTTAATGCGTGGATTGCCCCTTTCGTCATGGCTGCTGTAAATGAGCGAGTGGTACAGCGTTCTAATGCCTTATCGGGTAATGCCTATGGCAATAACTTTCGCTATAACGAAGCAATTTTGACTGGCGAAGGGCTAAAAGGACGTTTAAAAGCATTGGCTGTCGTCTCTGGTCTAGGTGCATTTATGCTCGCTGCAGTCAGTAAACCAATTAGCCAAGTCATGGAGCGTTATCTATTACCAAAGCCAGGAGAAGGCCCTACTCCAGAGCAGCAAATAGCAGGTCGATTTGACTTACGTTTTGTGGGTAAAACTGATGCAGGACAAAGCCTAAAAATCAAAGTGACTGGCGATCGTGATCCTGGTTATGGCTCTACAGGCAAGATGTTGGGGCAAGCAGCACTGAGTCTTGCCATTGACCATGCCAAAGATGGCGAAAAATCGACTCCTCAAGGTGGCTTTTGGACCCCTGCCACCATGTTTGATGATCGATTTATTCAGCGTTTAACAAAGCATGCAGGGCTTACTTTTGAGCAGGTTTAAAATCTTCTTTTTTAACTCCTCTTACTGAGAGTAAATATATCAGTAAGTGAATACTCATTTAAAAAACAGCGTAATAAAACATATCAGGCCTTAGAAATTAAGGCCTGATCTTCAAACTTAGAGCATGAGACGTTTTCTTGCTGCGAGATACTCTCTTTCAAGTCGAGTCACCAGTTCTTCTACTGAAGTGGTGGCTTTGACTGCATTTAAACCTTGACCACATCCCCAAATATCACGCCATGGTTTGACTTTATGTTGTGTACCGTCTTCATTTGGTGTACTGAAATCCATATCTTTCAGATTACCTTCAGGTAGATTGGCTGGGTCAAGCCCCGCTGCACGAATACTTGGTGCGAGATAGTTGCCATGTACACCTGTAAATAGGTTGGAATATACAATTTCATCTGAATTATGATCGACAATCGCCTGCTTATATGCGTCCTCAGCATTGGCTTCATGTGTAGCAATAAATGCTGAACCAATATAGCCAAAGTCGGCTCCCATCGCTTGTGCAGCAAGAATGGCATCACCTGTTGAAATCGCACCTGACAAAGCTAATGGTCCATCAAACCATTCGCGGATTTCCTGAATTAACGGAAATGGACTCTTGACACCGGCATGACCACCCGCGCCTGCAGCAACTGCAATCAAACCATCCGCACCTTTTTCAATGGCTTTCTTAGCAAAGGTATTATTGATGACATCATGCAAGACCACACCACCATAACTGTGTGTCGCATCATTGATTTCTGTTCGTGCACCTAAAGATGTAATCACAATCGGCACTTGGTATTTGACAATCAGTTCCATGTCATGTTCAAGACGATTATTACTTTTATGCACGATCTGGTTGATTGCAAAAGGCGCCGCAGGTCGATCTGGATGCAAGGCATTATGTTCAGCGATTCCTTCGGTAATTTCTTTGAGCCACTCTTCCAGCTTTTCGGCAGGTCTTGCATTCAATGCTGGCATCGAACCAATCACACCTGCTTTACATTGCGCCAGCACCAGCTTGGGTGTGCTAATAATAAATAACGGTGAACCAATTACAGGGAGTCTCAGGTTTTTCATTAATTCTGGAATTTTTGACATTACTTTTATCCTTTTGATGCTTCTTATTTCAAATAGATAAAGCTACTTTTAGAAATAAGAAGCATTTCACTTTTTAAATTCACACAATCATATCGGGATAAAAGTTTTTATGCAACAAGTTGCATAAACTCTACATTCACTTCTGCTTTGTAATAGAAATAACCAGATAAATGAATAAAAACATAGTTAAGTCCTGAAATAGTTTGGAATTCTTTTACTCTACTGTCATGTGCTTCCGATTTTTAACAACATCATTAAATAAGAATCGTTACCAACAATATCAATGCGATAGCGCCTAAAGATGATATGCTTCGTTAATTTTTATTCTTTTATCAATCTCCTGGAGCTATTTTATGAGCGCAATGACCAAAAAGTTGCAACAGATGCGATTTGCTTCTGTACTCGAAGCCGTCACTTTATTGCTTTTATTCCTTGTAGCGATTCCACTCAAGTACGCATTTGATTTACCTATTGCGACAAAAATCATGGGACCTATTCATGGTCTGGCATTTTTATTCTACCTTTGGAACTTGGTACGTACTGCTTCGCTTTGGTCGGGCGTAGAGTTACTTCGATTATTCGTGCTTGCCTTTATTCCGTTTGGTGGCTTCTTGAACGAGAAATACATTGCACAACGTCAAGCCAAGCTATAAGGCTTTTATACTGATACTGAAAAAAGGAAATCTGATGATTTCCTTTTTTATTGTTGGAAAAATAAAAAAAACAATTCATACCTGATCAATGCGTGATTTCACATCGCATTCACATTCCAAATTTTAAGATATCTTGAAAAGGAGTGAGATCATCAACATGAACATTTTAAAAATACTGGCGGTTTCAACGTTGAGCTTACTCTCCTTAGTTGCTTGCAGAAGCATATCGAGTTATACCGCAGATTATGAGAAAGCAAATCAACAAATCAGCGGAATCCCCTTAAATGATGCACAAGCTCAAATGATTGGTCAGGATTTTGTTTCCGCCTTTAATCGCATGGGCACAGTAAATTTTGTAAAAAATGCAAGCCAACTCTATGCTGACCATTTGTACATTAACGACACACTTTCTCAATTCTCAACTAAAAAAGAGCTGATAAAGCATTTTGAGGGAATGAATAAACATGTCAGTAAGGTATCGGTAAAATTAATCAGTGCAACCCATAAAAATGACTCGGCTTATATTCATTGGCAGATGAACTATGATTTTAAAATGTTTGGCCGAACCAAAACAATGTCTTCTTATGGCATTAGCCAAATCAAGGTAAATACTGAACATCTAATCATATTTCAGCAAGACTATTGGGATCCAGCAAATGGTTTATATCGCTCTGTTCCGTATATCGGAACAGGCTATTCTTTGCTTCTACCCTTCAAGAAATAGTATAAGATTTACGCAAATTAGTGTAGAACAAACTATGAACAATATTTCATTATTAAAGCAATTAAATAAAATTGAAGGTTTAATTGTTTTAGCTTTAGTCGATGCTTTCGATGGTTCCATTTTAGAAACCATAGGTGACGAGTTTTTTAATGTTGATCTCGCCGCGACTGAAGGCGTTAATTTATTTAACTATCAAAAACAATTAATGAATGAAATCGACCCTGATGATTTTCTGGAAAGCGTACTTATGAGTACTAATCATCAATATCACATTATTACTCCCCTAGAAACCAACCATAGTCTTTTCCTCTATACAATTTTAGACCGTGATCAAACCAATTTAGGCTATGCAACCTATGAAATTCAAAGGATTGAGCGTGGTCTCAACTTCTACACTTATTAAATATGACTCAGTATATAGAAATAAAACAGACTGACTAAACAGTAGCATCTAGGTGAAAAAAATGAATAATTATTTTATGCAATTGGGATTTGTTTTTTTATTTCTTATATTAAATTCTAATCTGGCTCATGCAAATATACAGAAATGCAAAACAGTACCTTTAGTCGTTACTACAAAAACAGTTGGCACTGTCAGCTACTATGCTGACAATTGCCACCAGAATTGGGAAAGTCAAAATATCCAATTAGATTTTTCTTACGACCAAAATATTCCAGACTGGGCATTTAAAAAAGCAGCCAACTATTATCTTAAAAAAAATATTAGCAATTTTGCTAACGACTCGGTATTAAACCAAATTACTGAACTGTACAAACCTGTAAAAAAAGGGGATTTATACTCTTTAGCCTATAGTCAAATGAACAAACAATTAAAGCTCTCTCTTAATCAGAAATTGTTAGGTTCGATCACAGATCCGCAAGCGAATCAATATTTCAAAATATGGTTTGGAAGCTCACCTTTTAATGCTAAATTAAAGCAACAATTACTAAATCAATAACTTGATCTAATTATTATGAACAATCAATTTATTCTTATGGTGGAAGATCATTATGAACTTGCCGCCACGGTTTGTGAGTTTCTAGAAGAACATGGCTTTGTTGTGGATCATGCACGTAACCTAGATGCCGCCCGCAACTTTTTAAAAACGCATCCTTACCATTTACTTTTGCTTGATATTAATTTACCTGATGGCTCAGGTTATGACTTATGCGAATGGCTCAGAACCGATCAAGGCAAAGATATTCCCATATTAATGTTAACTGCAAGAGATACACTAGATGATAAATTAAAAGGTTTTAGTGCAGGAACAGATGACTATCTTGTCAAACCTTTTGATTTTAATGAACTGGTCATGCGTGTGCGTGCACTGATTAAACGTTCTCTTGGTGAAGTATCAAGCAGTAAAATTCAAATCCATGATCTAATTTTAGACAGTGCGACCCAAACCATAACTCGCGCAGGTCAATCGATTGAATTGCCACGAATTCAATTCAAATTATTAAAAATTTTGATGCGAAACTCCCCTAAAGTGATTACCAAACAAGAAATCATTATCGAGCTATGGGGTGATGAAGAACCCGAAAGCGATGCATTACGTAGTCATATCTATAATCTGAGAAAAATGATAGATAAACCCTTTCAAGACAAATTGATTCATACCATTTCTGGTGTCGGCCTAAAAGTTGCTTTGGATATCACAGCGCATTAATTCATATACACCACAACAATCAAACCTGTTGTATTTTCTAATTGCAGATGCGGATGCGTGTTTAAATAGTATTGTCGATCAAACAACTCAACTCGCCAGCCCAACTGGCTACATAATTTCTTGACCAGTTGTAAACCGATACCGTGACCTTTCGCGGTAAGTTGGAGCTGTGAACTATTTAACTCTTGAACTTTACAATCATTTGGCATTGTAATACCGATACCATTATCCGCAATGAGAATACTATTTTTGCGTTGAATGATATGGATATTAGACCCTTGAGAATAATTCAATGCATTACGTAAAATATTGCTCAGCACCATTTTTGTCATTGAAGGATAAATCCATCGTGCTGACTCATCAGCATCATTATGGACAAAAATCTGCACCCCCTTGCCTATACTGACAGGTTCTAGATCTCTGACCAATTCACCGATGATTTGCGATAACTTCATTTGCTCTGCAGTCAATGTATTGGTTGTATTACGTGCAATTGCCAACAAGGTTTCAACCAGTAATTGCATATCGTCAATGGTATTCGAAATACGATGCAGTGATTTATCTTCGCCGTATTTGACCTGACACAGCTGCACATTGCCTTTTAAAATGGTTAGTGGTGTACGTAACTCATGACTGACATCGCCTGTAAATTCGCGCTCTCGGTTAATAAACTCACTCAATACTTGATGGTATTTTTCTAGTGCTTGTTTTAAATATTCGGCTTCCATATTGCCATTGGTACTGATTCCTTGGAATGGTGATGCCTCTTTATACTGATGTGCCCAATCAATATGTTCTAGGGCATTTGCTAAACGCGTAATTGGCGAAAAATAGCGTTTAGCACGCCTATTTGACCACCATAAAATGCTATACAGCACAATCAAGCTGAACATTAATGGCGCTAAACCAAACATCCAAACGATTTTATTGACATTGCTTTCACCAAAAACCAGCAGCACATGCTGCCCGTTTTTTTCACCATAAACGGTCATACGATCTTTTCCGTCTACAAAGATTCGGTGAACACCTTGTTTTAGCGATTGATTTTGAAATGCTAAAGGTGGTTTTTCGCTTTTCCAACGGTAGCCATATAAATTTTTAGTATCAGGTAAATCAGCATTGGGATTACGATCAACGCGTAGCCAATAGTGTTCCATTTCTTGTTCAAGTGCGGTTTTAAGCAAAGAACCTTTGATCACCCAGGCACTGCACGCAATCCCGATAATAATTGAAAGCGCGATTAGCCCGATTTGCAACCAATAATAACGATTAAACATCCGACTCAGTGGACGGTTATTTTCATCGCTTTTACGGGTCTTAAACATAATCTCGCCTACCTAAAAACAGCTGCTCATTTTAATTATACGGCTTTCTTTTTGAACAGGAAGTGACCAATGATCCATTCTTGCCCCTGCTCAAATCCAAACAGCTCAGCACAGGCCATAAAAAAGATACGCCAACGTTGCCACCATGCAGCAGCATCTTGCCCATACACCTTTTCAAAAATTGGTTTTAATTGTTCAGCATTACGGTCCATGTTTTCCAGCCATGCATTTGCCGTTTTTTCATAATGAGTACCTGACCACTGCCAATGTTGCGACAATTCCAAATGTTCTTGAAAATGTAAAAACGTTGAACTTGCAGGCATTAATCCACCTGTAAAAAAGTATCTCGACATCCAATCATATTCACTTTTGATTTCAAAAGGATAGTGTAAGAAGCGATGGCAGAAAATATGACACCATAATAATCCATCGACTTTGAGCCACGCTTGAATTTTTTCAAAAAGCTTTTGGTAGTTCCGTACGTGTTCAAACATCTCAACTGAAACAACACGATCAAAAGCGTTTTGCTCTAATTCAAGAACATTGACATCACAAGTAATGACTTCAATATTCGTGAAACCAGCTGCTTCAGCTTTGGACAGAATATGCTGACGTTGGGTCGCTGAGTTGGAAACAGCAGTGATTTTTGCGTTTGGATAACGCTCTGCCATCCACAATGTAAATGATCCCCAGCCACAACCTAACTCCAAGATGTGTTGGCCATCATTTAATTGGGCACGATCACTATAAATCTGCAATGCAAACTCTTCAGCTTCATCTAAGCCAGTTCGATCATGTGGAAAGAAACAGGCGCTATATTTAAGCCGTTTGCCTAAAACCGCCTCAAAAAAAGCCGTAGGCAATTCATAATGTTGCTCATTGGCTTTATCGGTTTCAATTGCAATCTGGCTATGCTTCAACATGTTCAGCACATCCATATAACGTTGAGCGCCTTGTTCTGGGTCATAGCGGCCCTCTTGAATCAAACGCTTTTTGCTGAGTGCACGAATTGCCGCACGAATCGCCTGATCAGGTACTAAACCACTTTCAACAAGTTTTAATGATTGATTAATAATAAAGTCCATGTGCGTACCTACTCTTTTGGTTTCCACGGAATAAACATAGAAGTTCGTTTTTGGTAATCGAGATAATTTTGACCCCGATTCTTTAATGCTTGTTGTTCACTAAACGGAATACCCGTGATGTAATACAAAAATAACCACATCATGACGGGATATATCCATAGGCTGTATAACCCTGCTGCAAGTCCGATTATTGGATATGCAAACCAATGTATCCATTCAAAAAAATAGTTAGGATGGCGTGAATAACGCCATAAACCTTGATCCATGGTTTTGCCAGCATTCTGTTTTTGTTGCTTGAAGCGAAACAGCTGTTGATCTGCAACCACCTCACCTAGAAATGCAATCAGCATCACCATTCCAGCAATAATCAAAAAAACATAAGTCTGGGGACTCCAAGCAGGACTCGGCACATGAAGCAAAGTCCACATCGGGATGGTAAATAAGATTGCCAAACCTGCTTGAAACATAAAAAAAATGTAAAAACCAATATGTTGATATTTTCCCATTGCGCTACGCATATTGGCATATCGTCGGTCTTCTTCTGATTCTGCGAGATAACGGCGCAATAAATGCCAACTTAAACGTAAAAACCAGATTGAACTGAATATCCCAATAAACAACCTGACATGAATCAATGCATCATCCATTAACCATGCAATAATCAAAATATTGAGCGCAATACAAAAGCTCCATGCAACATCTACAATCCCTGCACGAAGATTATGGCTTGCCCACAACCAACAACTTGTCATGAGCACAGCATCAAGTAAAAACAATTGCCACAACATAGCTGTCCCCTTGATACCTTAAATCAGTGAATAATTAATAAGGGCTTGCTTCGAATAAAAGCTGTACATCACTAATTACCCCTTCTTTAAAGCCGCCCTCGCAATAACACAGATAGAAGTCCCACATCCGAATAAAGTTTTCATCAAAACCTAAAGCCAAGACTTGTGCTTTGGTATTTAAAAAACGTTCCCGCCACTGGTGAATGGTTTCAGCATAACTTTGGCCAATATCTTCAAGATGTTTCAAACGCAACTTCTGTTCTGAGGCAGCTTGGCTCAGTACACTGATACAGGGAATAAAACTTCCTGGGAAAATATAACGTTTGATGTAATCCACGGTATGCAATGCTTTCTTATACCGAGCATCTTCAATCGTAATAGCTTGAATTAGACCCAGACCGTTTGGTTTTAATAGAGATCGACATTGATTAAAGTAGTTAGATAAATATTGCTCGCCAACAGCTTCAATCATTTCAATAGAAACTAACTTATCAAAGGAACCTTCTAACAGTCGATAATCCTTAAGTTGAACATCGACTCGATGACTTAAGCCTGCATTGGCAATTCTTTGGATCGCTTCATCATATTGGGCTTGAGAGATGGTAATCGTGGTCACTTTACAGCCATAATGCTGAGCAGCATAGATGGCAAAGCCCCCCCAACCACTGCCGATTTCAATCAGATGATCCATAGGCTTAAGCTGTAACTTCTGACAGATCAACTCTTTTTTATAATCGGAAGCTTGCTCTAGTGTCATGTCTTTGTGCTTATATACCGCACTGGAATACATCATGGAAGAATCGAGAAATAATTGGAAAAATTCATTGCTCAGATCATAGTGTTCCGCAATGTTTTTGCGACTACCAGACAATGAATTTTTTCGAGTTCTATACCATGCTTTTAGCAGTAGCTGACTCGCTTGTGAAATAATGTTTTGATTGATCTTATCTAAAACATCGCGATTTCTCGCTAATATTTGAATCAATTCGACTAGATTTTCACTACTCCAATAGCCACGAATATAGCCTTCCGCTGCACCAAGTACACCATTTTTAAAAATGAGATCAATTAAATCTTTATGATACACATCCACAGTTACTTCTAAATCAGAAACCTCACCGACAGTTCCATTCCATTCACCACGAAAGTGAATTTGACCATGTTGAAGTTTCAGTAAGCTACGTAAAGCCAATGGCAGAGCATCATGTTCACCAAAAATTAACGTTTTTATCATCTTGTTCTAAATCCTTATTCTTTTTGGGATGTCGATAAAATGGAACCCTTTTAAGCCATAATTGAAATGCTTGCATATAAATTGAAGCGACCATCTTGAAAGGCTCAAACATATGCTGAATAGCATAACGATTAAGCTGTGAAGGAAGTGTGATGTGTGCTAATTCAAACCGCATGGTTGCATCAAAAATTAATTGTTGAGCTTGGTAAAGCTGCATATGAATCACATTTTGAGTCCTAGAGAAGTTAAATTTCCATTTATATTGAATATCCATTGGCATAAATGGAGAAACATGAAAACTTTTCTCAAAATCAAATTCATAAGCCTCATATTGACTATGCTTTTTCAACTTCTGCTGGCAATCATGTACATAAACTTTGTGCTCATTCCAGGGTGTATTGGTTATTTCACTCAGTATAAAAACAGGCTGTTTTTGGTTATTTAAAATGAAATAGAACACAACCGAATTAAAACTAAAACCCAATGTTCGTGGTAAGGCCAACACACGGATTTCTGATTGTGCTGATAAAATCGTATCTGCTTGCTGCAATAAAATTTTTGTTATTTTTTCTCGTAGATTACCGCTATACGCTTTAAGAAAATCCTGATCAGATACATTCACCATATTCCAATGGCTTGTAGAACATAACCATGATTGCTCAAGATTTTCCACTATTCGATCTGGATCAAAATATAAATAGCTCAACGTCGCCTCAAACTGATGAGGTTTGGGACTAAAACGGCGATGCCTGATTTTAGCTTTGGCAATTGCAAGTGGAGCTTCTAACATCGATCAACTCCCCCATTCATCTGCGATTGACATGAGATGATTCACGACACGTTCAGCGCTTCTCGCACCATCTTCGTGAAATCCCCATCCCCAGTAAGCACCGCAAAATGAACTGCGCTTGTTGCCGTTTATCTCATGCCAACGAGATTGTGCTGCAATCGCATCTTGATTAAACACAGGATGCCGATAATGTCGTTCAATATAAATATGGTCTTTGGCAATCGGCATATTCGGATTAAGAGTAGAAAAGACCTGTGTTTTACAGTTCAGATTCTGCAAACTGTTCATCCAGTAGCTAAACGCATAATGAACGTTATACACCGAAGCCTCTTTTTGAGCGGTCACATGTACGTGCCAACTGGCCCACTGCGATTGGGATTTTGGCATGATTGATCTATCAGCATGGACGACCATTAAGTTATCTTGATAAGCAAAGCACCCCAATACCTCATGTTCTTTCTCGGAAGGATCTTTCAGCAACTTTAAAGTATCATCCGCATGACTGGCAAAAATCACCCAATCAAATTGTTCCTGACCATGAGTAGTTACAATTGAAATATGATTTTCATTTCTTAGCACATGCTGTACTTCAGCTTTCTTCCAAATGATACTTGGACAGTCACGCTGTATTGCGTATATATAGGATGCTGATCCACCTTTGACCGTTTGCCATTGTGGACGATCTTTTAATTGCAACATACGATGATGCTGAAAAAAGCTCAGCACAAACTTAAATGGAATCTTTCCTATTTGATCTACTGGGCTTGACCAAAGTGCTCCACACATTGGATATAAGTGCTCATCTCTAAAAACTTGTGAATAGCCATGATTGTTGAGATATTCGTCAATGCTTAAATCTGTACCATATTCATCAACAGCAGCCTCTTTATTTTCTCGATAAAAGCGAACTAAATCCGATAGCATTACCCGAAAATTCTTGTTCAAGAAATTTTGTGGTCTAGTCAATAATGACCATTTTTTGGAAGGATTGTACTGTAACCCTGTCACCTGATTATTAACTGAAAAACTCATATCACTGTTCTGTGCTTGCACACCAAGCTCAGCGAGCATCGCACTAAAGAGCGGATAGTTATACGCATTGAAAACAATAAAACCACTGTCTATTGCAACCTTTTTTCGATCAATCCGAAATTCATGCGTATCGGTATGTCCGCCAAAATAGTTTTCTTTTTCAAAAATAGTGACTTGATGCTGTTTCGATAACTTCCACGCTGCATATAATCCAGATATTCCAGAGCCGACGATTGCAATTTTCATAAAACACCCCCGTCACTGTTCTTTTCTATCTTGGTTTTCAAACTGTCCAGATGGATTTTATGCGCATCATATATCCGCTGAGGCACTGGCTTGATTGCCCATATGAGTCCACAGAAAGACATCGCTTTGAGAACATAATAAGTGACATCAATTTGCCACCAGAAAAAACCTTGCCGTGTACTCCCTGCATAATAATGATGGTTGTTATGCCAACCTTCACCCAATGTGATAATCGACAAAAATAAATTATTACGGCTGTTGTCTTTGGTATCGAAATCTCTGCGTCCATAAAGATGAGCGAGCGAATTAATACATAAAGTCGCATGGATCAATAACACCGTTGAAACCACAAAACCCCAAACCAGCAATTGCGGTCCCGATGTACCTAAATTGGGATAAGCAACTGCGAGCCAGTCGCCCAACAAATAAATTGCAGAAGCTGTTATTAAAACAATAATAAAACTAAAACGGTCTAACCAAACAATCTCAGGGAATTTTAGCCAATCTTTAATGATTTCTTTGCGAGTGGAAAAATTCTGCTGATTCAAAAACCATCCAACATGGCTATACCAAAAACCATGTATCGATGCATGTGGGTCGTTTTCAGTGTCGGTAAAACGATGGTGATAGCGATGATGCGCTGTCCACCACAATGGGCCACGTTGCGCACTCATGGTTCCAATCAGAAGGAAAATAAACTGTACTAAGCGTGATGTTTGAAATGTTTTATGTGATAAATAACGATGAAAGAATGCTGTAATTGCAAACATTCGAATCATATAGAAGAGAATCATAAACAAGACAGCGAACCATGAAACGCCCACCCAAAACACAGCTAAGCAAGCCATATGTAATAAAATAAACGGAATAATTCTCAACCATTGGATCTGAGTATCTTTGCTGGTTTTAGACACTTCGAATTCTGTTGATCCAGAAGTATCCGTAATTGACCAACTGTCTATCCATCCCAGAAAAAACTTAAACATTGATTATTCCTAACCCATCTCTTCTTATGCTTATAATCTTAGTCAATTCGATATGAAATTTATGTGAAGCCCATAGCGTTTATGGTCTAGCGCTTATTCTTGATCTTTGTACAAAACCATTAAAAATAAATTGTTATTTTTAAAAATGAATCTCTTCTTTCCCCTAGATCACATTAATATAGCCTAAACTGAGCCGTTTAAAAGCTTATTGATCAACGTTTTTAAATTGTTTCGATAACACACTTAAAGTTTTCATGTGTTTTCCATAACGGCGACAGGAACGACAAGCCAATAAATGTAGTTGTAAATTGCTCTGCTCTCGCAAAAAAAGTGATCTATCCTGTTTTTCAGATAATAATTGGGTGGCTTGGCGGCATGTCAACATGAGCAATCCTCCTGCAATAACCATTTGTTTTCTAAGCATTCACGCAGTCGGGTTCGGCTGCGATACATCAATACATTAAAGTGTGAAACCGTCAGTTCAAGCTTTTCACAAATTTCATTGGAACTCAGCTCAATGACTTCACGCAACATAAATACCTGAGCATATTTGGCAGGTAAATGATTGAGACATGCATCAAAAATGATCCAGAAATCGTGTTGCTCCATCATTTCTTCAGGGCTTTGCCATGCTTGTGGTGCTTCATATTTATGCCAATGTCCTGAGGCATCAAATAGTGCATCTATACTCAGCTCACTTTCTTCATCCTTAAATAATTCACTCATTGTGACTAAACGAGATTTCTGTCGAATCAAATCAATAATTTTATTTTTAAGAATCGCAAAAACCCATGTTTTAAACGCAGCCCGTCCTGTAAATGAGTCCAGATGTTGAAACGCGCTGGTCAGTGCTTCCTGAACTACATCCTCAGCCTGTTGCAATGAAGATAACTGTAAAATTGCAAATTTCAGCATCTGCTGTCTTAAATCTTGTAAAAAAGCAGGATTATGCAACTGATGTAATAGTTCATCGTGATCATGTGCGGAAGCTGAGTTCATCCCTGTATCTCATCATTATTATGAGGAATATGAATTAATCTTAACCGAGTTAATAAGGCTTTTAACGCATAGATTTGTTGTTGAATTTCCTTCTCAACAAATTCGGGAAGTACTGCTTTGATGAGTTGATATAGGTCTTGCTCAATACAGCCATTTTGCTGTATCTGCTCGATCATCACAGCGAATAAAGGTGACAAAGGCTCAATACAAACCAGATCCTGATCATCTCGCCATACCATAATCGCACTTGGCACTTGTTCCACCTGCTCAAGCTTCATTGTCACCGTCCAGCGATAAACAGGATATTGATAGGCCAATATCCAAACTTGGGTAGCCAATTGCCAATCTTGGTCTTCTGCCAGAATAGGCGTTTCGATTTCTACCGTATCTAAATACAGCTCTAGCCATTCATATTGTAATAGCTCTGCTAACCAAGGATATTCTTGTAATAGTGGATGTTGTTGTTCTGTAAGATATTCTCGAAATTGCAATGAGATGTCATTGTATAACGGTGACTGACATTGTGCTTTTTGAAAAAATTCTGCCAATAAGCTCTGCCACTGCTGTTCAGGTAACATGGCTCGTGCGACAGGAAAGACCAAGTTGATAAATGAACAGATATTATTAAACAACAAATCCCGATAAACCTGCATACGGTGAATAGCAAAGTTTTGTGATGGCTCTAACTCGGGATCACGAATCCAGTCACAGAACTGTCGCTGCGTAGTGTGAAAGGATATTTGCTTTGCCTTCATCACGACTCTCCTGTTGCATTTTTTTTATACTATTCAGTTCATTTTGTAGCTGTTGCCAAGATGGAATATTAAAGTCACGTTCCAGTAACGTCGGCTTAGCCCCACAAACTTGATAGCTATATTGCAATAGCTGCCAAACAGGATCACTGATTGCTGCGCCATGTGTATCAATCAATAGATTTTTTTCAACTTGTTCATGACCTGCAACATGGAAGTAACGAATCCGATCTTTGGGCATCGCTTCAATAAAAGCATAGGCATCACTGCCATGATTCACACTGTTCACATAGACATTATTTATATCAAGCAGCAATTCACAGTCTGCTTTGAGCAACACTTCACGCACAAATTCTGCTTCACGCATTTCCGCATTTGGCATCAAATAAGTAGAGACATTTTCAATCACCAATCTCTGCCCTAATATATCCTGCACCAGTAAAATACGCTCCGCAACATAATCAACAGCAGCTTCTGTCATCGGAATCGGTAATAGATCATATAAATAGCCGCCATCATGGGTGTAACTTAAATGTTCTGAGTAAATCGGCACCTGATAGCGTTGTAGAAACTTTTTAATCTGTTGGATAAATTCAAGATTGAGTGGATGTGGACCCCCAATGGATAAAGACAACCCATGACAAATTAAGGGTGCTTTCTCCACACATTGCGCTAGAAGTTTGGCATGCCGACCACCAAAGCCCATCCAGTTTTCAGGAGCAACTTCAATAAAATCTGGGTGAGTTTCAGCATTTAAAAATGCATCAATAAACTCACGTCTTAAGCCCAGACCTACACCAACCAAGTCAGCCATGTTGAAACTCCTATGATTAGAATGATGCCGATCTAGGTTCTAAACCGACATCACTTAGGATTGAAAGGATTATTTAGCGCCACACTTGCCATCAGCGACTTTTTTATCTGCACCGCATTTCGCATCAGCAGCTTTCTTGGCTGCGCCACACTTCGCGTCCGCTGCTTTTTTTGCTGCACCGCATTTGGCTTCAGTAGATTTTTGCTGTTGTTTGGCTTTATTGGCGCCACATTTCGCTTCACCACATTTTCCATCAGCAGCTTTGCTTGCATGGGCCTCTGTCGTCGTTGTCGTTGCTGCAACAGTCACTTGGGTTACGCCAGCAACAGAGAGTGCTAATAACGCTGCAACTGAAGTCATCGAATTAAGTTTGCTCATTTTTCTATTCCTTTTAAGGTAAATGCTCGGTTTGTACAAAGGTACATAAAGTTAGACGGCGTAAATCTCGATTTATTACAGTGCAAATAAAAAAAATTTATGTAAGAAACGGAATCCTCACCCGACTAATGATCATTCAATCCTATTCGGTGTGAAATTATCATGAAGAACTTTTTGTATTCGCTTAACCAGCACTATCAAAACATCTGCTCAGCACTCAAACATGCGGATGGGATCGCGGCACTTGCCTTACGTTGTTATCTCGTTCCAATCTTTTGGATGGCTGGTACAAATAAACTAATGCATTTTCAAGATACGGTGGAATGGTTTGGTAATAGTGATTGGGGCTTGGGTTTACCCTTTCCACATATCATGGCAGCACTGGCAACCTCAACGGAACTTGCTGGGGCTGTGCTTTTAACGCTCGGCCTTTTGACACGTTGGATTAGTATTCCATTGATCGTTACCATGCTCGTCGCCATTTTTACAGTACATCTTCCAAACGGCTGGCAAGCGATTGCCGATCCCAATGCACCCTTTGCCAATGCACAAGTACTTGCCTCTGCTGAAAAACTGGAAGCAGCTCGGGGAATTCTAGAAAACTATGGCAACTATGAGTGGCTAACATCCAGTGGCTCTTTTGTGATTTTAAATAATGGAATTGAGTTTGCTGTTACTTATCTGATCATGTTGTTGGCTTTAATCGTATTGGGTGGTGGCCGTTATTTCAGTTTGGACTATTGGATAAAACAAAAAATTTCAAAGTAGCTTCGTTAAAATGACCTTAGCATCAATAAAGTCAGGAAGCTGACCGCAATATTACAATTTTGTCATTTATAAATATCTGATTATCTTTGACGCTAAAATGACACGATAAAACTTTGGGCTCGATGAAAGCATGCGAATACTTCTGGTTGAAGATGAACAAAAAACGGGAGACTATCTCCAAAAAGGCTTAACCGAAGCAGGCTATGTGACGGACTGGAGTCAAGATGGCATTTCTGGTCTGCATCATGCTGTGACAGAACAATATGACCTGATTATTTTAGATGTCATGCTTCCGAAGCTGGATGGGTGGAAAATCCTCACGGAAATTCGCAAAGTGAATACCTTCCTACCTGTACTATTTCTGACAGCCAGAGATCAAATTGAAGATCGGGTTAAAGGTTTAGAATTGGGTGCAGATGATTTCCTGATTAAACCCTTTGCATTCGCTGAATTATTGGCACGAATCAAAACCCTGTTAAAACGCGGTCAGATCAAAGAGGAACAGACTTTTTACTCTGTCGCTGATTTGCATCTTGATTTGATTAAACGTCGTGTCGTCCGCTCTGGGCAACGAATTGACCTGACCGCCAAAGAATTTTCCTTACTTGAACTTTTTATGCGTAGACAAGGTGAAGTTTTACCAAAATCACTAATTGCTGCACTGGTTTGGGATATTAATTTTGATAGCGATACCAATGTGGTTGAAGTCGCGATTCGCAGGCTCAGAAATAAAATAGATACCGATTTTAGCCCTAAGCTGATTAAAAACATTCGGGGCATGGGCTATGTCTTAGAGATCGAAGATGAGCAATAAATTATTTCGTTCCATTGGCTTTAGAATCAGTTTCATTTCTACTTTATTCACGATTCTGATCTTGGTCATTATGGGAATATTCGTCAATCAGCATGTGGTTAATTATTTTTATCAACAAAATCAAAAAGAAATTGAAGGCAAAATTCAGCTGATTGAAAATCTATTCCAACAGAAACCAAGTAATTTTAAAGATGGATTAGATGAGGCTTTGATTGGACATGATAATCTGGTGATCCAGATTAAACTGGCCAATGATCAGACCATTTATAACAAAAAAAATAATCACGCCGATCTCAGCCAATTAATTCAAACTAAAAATGGGCAATGGATTAATTGGAAGAATAAGGATCAGAGTTATCAAGGCATCATGGTCAATAAGGTTCTTCGCTATGGCGAAACCAATCAAAACATGCAAATCATTGCTGCAATTGAGGTCACCGATAACTTCTACTTCTTACACTCTTTTAAACGGCAACTGCTCATGATTGGTCTACTCGGTGTGATTGGCCTGATGTTTTTAGGCTGGTTAGCAACTTGGCAAGGTTTAGGTCCAATTCGAAACATGGCAAGACTTTCAGAAAATATATCTGCAAATAATCTGTCCAATCGTCTAGATTTGAAAAACATCCCGATTGAACTTGCACCATTAGCCACAGCATTCAACGACATGCTGGATCGCTTAGAAATTTCGGTAGATAAACTTTCTGCATTCTCAAGCGATTTGGCCCATGAGATCCGAACACCAATCAATAATTTGATGATGCAAACCCAAGTTTCTTTAACCAAGCCAAGAACGATTGAGCAATATCAAGATGTACTCTTTTCAAATTTGGAAGAATACGAACACTTAGCAAAAATGATTTCAGATATGTTGTTTCTAGCAAAGTCTGACCATAATCTGGCACTAAAAAGTAAAAAGAATATTGATTTAGCGCAAGAAATGAAGATCCTATTTGAATATTTTGAAGCATTTGCTTCAGATAAGAACATTCATTTAGAGCAATCAGGTCAGGCACATATTGAAGCTGAACCAGCAATGATCCGTCGAGCCTTTAATAATTTGATCTCCAATGCAATTAAATATGGCGAAGCTGATTCTATTTTGCAAATCCAGTTAAGTGAAGATGCTCAAAATTCAGTGATTCTGATCAAAAATAAAGTTCCAGCTGAAATGCAGACGCTCACACCTTTGCAACTTTCACGTTTTTTCGATCGCTTCTATCGTTTAGATTCGTCTAGACACAAGGTTGAAGATGGTACAGGTTTAGGATTAGCGATTACTAAGTCGATTATCGAAATTCACGATGCGGAAATTGATGTATTTATTGAGGGTGAAAATATCGTTTTTCGGATTATTTTCCATAAATAAATCGGTAAAGGTGGCTAACTTAAGTAGCCCATAGGATAAAGGATCATAAAACTCAGCCTTGAGCATTATGATCCTGCTATTGAAATTCTGTATTACTTTGATGGCGTCTGACCATCATTACCTTGTATAACAGTATTACGTTCCTTATTTTTCTCTAGGAACATTAAACCACCATCTGCGTAGCTTAGACTTGCTGTTGATGCAAATGATACGATCAGGACAAGTTTAACCAATGCTTTCATTTCTATTTACCTGTTCTCTCTTAACTCTCTATAAGATAGAACAGGCAGCCCAACAGCAACATGACCTGAAAATGACAATTTTGTCATTTCTATCAATGCCAACGAATACAACTGTTGATCAAATATAAGTGATTCCTTAATTGGATATTAATCTTGATCTAAAGATTTTAATAAATGAATTACAGCATCACCCGCCAATTGCAAAGACTTTGGATCAACCTGCTCAATCGTGTCACATGCTTTGTGATAGCACGGCGCGAACTCAAGTTCATCCCCTTTCATTTGCTCATTAAACAAGATGACAGAAGTCACTGGAACTTTACCTAAGAATGGAGCCGTATCACTTGCGGTTAAGGTTGCAACATCTTCTTTAATTTCTAGATTTTTTGCTTTAAAAAATGCTTTGAGCGTATTCTCTAATGCGACGTCACCGCTATGGCTTGGGATACTACGTAAACCATCAAGTAAAGGCTTATAGTCTTGTTCTTGCATGCCACGCTCTTTTAACATTTTTTCCATGTCATCTATAGATGATTTATCACCATCTGCAATCAGGATTTCAGGATCTTTAGTGCCGACCATATCCACATTGATATAGGCTTTAATGGCTTTTAATTGCTCGGCAGTCAGTTTTTCCACATAAGCTTGAGAGCCTACGATCCCCTCTTCTTCCGAATCCCAAAATGCCAGATGAATGGTGTGCTTGGGCTTAATTTTTTGAGTAGATATTTGTGCCATCAAATCGAGCAATAAGGCGACACCTGAAGCATTATCATTGATGCCAGGCCCCATTTTGACCGAGTCATAATGCGCTCCCAGCAAAATTATGCTTTGTGTTGATTCTCCGGGAATCTCCACAATAATATTCTTGCCTTTGGTTTTTTCCCGATTTTCAAAACTCTGAAGCTCTGTACTAAAGCCTGCTTTCTTGGCTTGATCTAAAATATAATCTGCACTTGCCAAACCACCTTCCGTACCTACAGCACGATTGCCACCATGCTGTTTGGCAATTTGTTCAAATGCATGTAAATGCGTCATCATCTGTGCTGCATCGAGTGTTAAATCAGATTGACTGACATCTTCAATTTTTTCTTTGGAATGTTGCTCGTTTTTTTGACAACCACTGATTGCGAACATGCTAGTTAAAATACAAACACCTAAAATTTTCTTTAAAAACATAAAATAAACTTAAGCCAACTCTTATAAAGTAGGCCTAATACTAGATTTGCGCCTGTGGATTTGCCATTTCAATTTGTATCCTCTGTTCTTATTGATCTAATCAGAACAATATCGGTGCTTATTTCAAATAACAGGTAAAGCCCATTTTCAATGAAACAGGCTTTGCTCTAAGACCGAAGTTATTTTAGCGATGGTTTAAACTGCTAAAAATCTGTTCGAGTACTTGCCCAATCGCAAGAATGTCATGATCTGTATTCGGTAAACCATCTATTTCTAATCCGACAGGTAATTTTGATTTTGTGCCACATCCAATCGGTAAGCTCAACCCAGGTAAGCCAATGTTACTCCCTGGATCGGTATTGCGAATCAACCTTTGAAAATTTTCAATTGAACTCACTTGCTCATTCGCCAGTGGCGCAACAATGGCTGAGGTTGGAAAAATTAAAGCATTGAGTTGATGCTCACTGAAGGTTTTCTCGTAGAGTGAAAGCAACTCTGGTCGAGCCGTTGTGATCGCATCCTGATATAAAGCTTCGACCGCCACAGACTGACCCGTTTCATCTACAATCAATTCAGGCAAAATATTCTGCTTAAATAACTGCTGTACATCTGGGCTTGAAATTTGCTCCACAATAGCGTCTATATCTATTCCGATTTCATGTTTCTTTAAATATTCAATCAGATCATATTTGCCTTCGTAGATCACTACAGGAAATGAAATACGATGGTTCAGCTGCTCTAACTCAGGCATTTCTACACTGATGATTTCAATCCCTGCATTTTTTAAAAGTTGCAGTGCCTGATCAGCCTGCTGCTGAACCTCTTCATCCAGATTATCCCAAAAATATGCACATACGCCCAACCTGATGGGTTGCATTGATATACGAGCTGGGATTTGTTGTTGAGTAATCAATTGATCAATCAATATGATATCGGATACCGAATGTGCCATTGGGCCTGCGGTATCTCGTGTATGAGAGATTGGCGTAACACTCTCTTGAGCATAGCGTCCAACCGTTGGACGAAAACCAACACAGCCATTCAATGCGCTAGGTAGCCTGACCGATGCACCTGTATCAGTCCCGATTGCAATCGGCACCATGCCTGCAGCAACCGCGACTGCACTTCCCGAAGAAGAACCGCCTGCAATATGTAAAGGATTAACCGCATTACGAGTGCCAATCACACCCTCAATATGCATCGCGGTATTATAACCTGTCACGCCAAATGCCAGCTCATGCATATTGGCTTTACCCACAACAATCGCACCTTGATCGATCAATGCTTGAATCACAGGTGCCGTTACTTTGGGTCTGAATCCTGTTAAAGCAGGTGTTCCTGCCGTATTGCTAAAACCAGCAACATGAATATTATCTTTAACCGCCAGCAATACCCCGATTAATGCAGGACAAGGTTTGCCTTCTGCAATAGATTGATCCCAAAATTGAGCCTGTTGAAGCGCTGCAGCATAATCAAGACTGATAAAAGCATTGAGCGACTGCTGTGCATCAATCTTTTCAAAATAGTGATCTAGCAATTGTTCACAAGAAACTTTTCGCGCAGCAACCAATGCTGTAATTTCCTTGATTGTTGCTTTATCAAGATGAATACCTTGATTTAAAAATACTTTTTCTTTGATATTTAACATTTTGACTTAAAATCCATTTAAGTAGTAATGTCTATAATTTGTACCGTTTTTAGTTGATTAGATATCCTCAAAATTGAGGAGCTCATTAAGCATGCATCAATGCAGCCATTTCAGTACGATTATGACAACCCATTTTTTTCATGGCACTTTTTAAATGCGTTCTAACTGTGGTAAAGCTGATATCCAGTAAATTGGCAACATATTTATCACTCAATCCCTTACTCACTAACATGACCACCTCTTGCTCCCGTGGGGTTAAAAAGTATTGGAGTGATAAATCTATGGGTAAAGCTTGGGTCATATAGGGTTCGAGTAAATTTAAAATCCTTTTCTCTCGTTCACTAAACATAATCGAGTCTTTGGCACGCCAAATACGCAAATCGCCAATATCTATCCCATCCCGAACAAAATAGATATTTAAACCATGATACAGACCATAAGGGCATAGAAACTCATTGTAATAATCCGTTTTTTTTAGTTCTGATATCGAAATGATTTCATTAACAAAAGTGGCTTGTTGGCGTTCCCGCAGCCGAGACGTAATCGGGTCATCATGCTGCCAAATACGGTCATATTCTAGGATTGCTTTGGGATCGATTTGCCACATAATGCCTTGTTTGGATAGATGCTGTTTTGCATCCCAAATATAAGAAGCAGCAAAATCGGCTCTTAATAAAGTCGCGATATCCACCAAAACTGTTTCACGTAAACACTCATGTCCTTTTCCTGAACCTAATTTCCATAGTATTTCTGAAAAAAGACTAAACTCGGATGGACTTAAGTCGTGTTCTAAAAGCATACCTGCTACCTTTCTATCTTCCTGACATCTGCCCACTCTGGAATCAAGATGAACAGCTATTCCCTTTCGTCTATCTTTTATATGCCACTGAATCTTTATTTTCTACACTTTATTTTTTAATCGGCTTGCATGTGGCGTTTTGCCATACCAGCGTTTATAAGCATGAATAAAACTGGCGGGTTCGGCATAGCCTAACCATTCAGAAATTTGCTCAATTGAAGTTTGTGTTGAAGACAAATAGGAATTTGCCATCATTTTTCGGGCTTCCTCTCTGATTTTAATAAATGTGGTTTGTTCTTGTGCCAAATAACGGCGTAAAGTACGGGAGTTTAGATATAAACGATCTGCCACCTCTTCCATCGCTGGAATTTCCCCTTTGCTATTCATAAGGATATGCTGAACGTGATCGGTATATTTTTTTTGAGATTGCCGCTTATTCAGTATTTCTCGGCATTGTTGCTCAGCTGAATGTAGCACCAGTTCATTTGCCATACTCAGCTTTTGATCTATTTTTTCTGCATTTAAGATAATAAAGCTTTTCGATCCACCAAATTCAGGCGCTACCCCGAATAATTCATGATAAGGCTGTCGTTCTCCACTAGGCTGAAAGTCAAATGCTACTTGTTGGCAGAGATTCTCCCGTATTAAGTCGTGTTGGACTGTTATCAGTGCAGCAATATCTCGCTCAATAATGAATTGCCGTAATGTTTGAGGAATTCCCTCATCTACCTCTATATCAATTCGAATATTATTGGTCTCGGGTGCTTCTGATACCACAAACTGACTAAAGGCAAAAGATAAAGGAAAATAGGCCAAAGCAAAGTTCAAGGCTTCACGAATATTCGCACTACTAATCAAACCTAAGCCTAGAGAACCAAAGGTGGTAAAGTGATAACGCTGACCAACCTCCAAGCCAAGCAAAGGTCTGTGGCTAAATGTCTCGACTAGGTTAGCGATGAGCTGTAATTCCTGTTGCCCAGTTACCAACATATTTGGATCAAGCAACTGTTGTTGCTCCAGACCGATCCCCTTGAGGATCTCTGTATGACTCACACCCAGTTCAGCCGCATAATCTGCCATGAGACGAACACTATGAATACTACGTTGATATGACCATAAGTAGTTCAAACCTATTTTCTCAATGTCCTCTAATCACAATATTTTGTCCTGATCCATCCTCTAAATCAATGTATGAAACGATTATTCTGCATACAATACATGTTACTTTTCACTTGAGCCCGTTATGTTCAAACAACAATTATCTTCAAATAAAAATATTCGTATCGCCATTATTGGAACTGGATTTGGTGGATTGGGGCTAGCCATTCAGCTCAAACTTGCTGGATTTGAACAGTTTACCCTATTTGAAAAAGCCAATGATGTCGGTGGGGTCTGGCGTGACAATACCTATCCAGGTGCGGCTTGTGATGTTCCGTCTCACTTATATTCATTTTCTTTTGAGCAAGACCTTGGCTGGAAAAACCGCTATGGTTCATCGCAGGAAATTCATCAGTACTTAAAACATTGCACGGAAAAATATCAACTTTACCCACATATCCAGTTTAATACTGAGATTGCCAATGCTGATTTTGATGCAACGCTGGGTGTTTGGCAGATTCAGAGTTTAACTGGGGAAAAATTTGAGGCAGAATTTCTGATTGCTGCGGTGGGTCAACTCAACCGCCCCGCGTACCCGAAAATTAAAGGTTTGGATCGTTTCAAAGGAAAAGCTTTTCATTCAGCACGTTGGGAGCATGACTACGACTTAAATAATAAACGTGTAGCTGTGATTGGTACTGGTGCCAGTGCGATTCAATTTGTTCCTGAGATCGCTAAGCAAGTTGCGCATTTAGATATCTATCAACGTTCCGCACCTTATGTTATTCCTAAACCAGACCGTATTTATTCAAAATTAGAGCGAAAAGTTTTCCAAAAGCTACCGATATTGCAAAGTCTTGATCGCGTATTTCAATATAGTTATAACGAAATTCGCCTGAAGAGCTTTACCGCCACGCTGAATGAAATTCCTTTGGCTGAATATATTTTTCAGCGCCATATTCGTGAGGAAATCAAAGACCCACATTTCCGTCATCGTCTGATGCCCGACTACCCGATTGGCTGCAAACGCATTTTGATTTCCAATCATTGGTACCGAAGTTTGGTTCGTCCAAATGTCGAGGTGATCAATGCCGCAATTCAGGAAGTTACTGAAACTGGTATTGTCGATAAAGATGGCAAACACCGCGAAGTGGATACCATTATCTATGGAACAGGTTTTGCGGCAACTGAGTTTATGGCACCCATGCAAATTACTGGACTCAATGGCAAGACACTCAAGCAACAATGGGTCGATGGCGCAGAAGCATATTTAGGCTTGACCGTAAGCGGTTTCCCTAATTTCTTTATGCTCTATGGCCCAAATACCAATCTTGGGCATAACTCAATCGTTTATATGATTGAAAGTCAGGTGAACTATATTCTGGATGCAATTCACACCCATATCCAAAACAATTTATCCTTCACTGATCTGAAAGCTGAAATCCAAGTACAGTTTAATCAAGAAATTCAGGAGCGTATGAAGTCAACCATGTGGTCTCAAGGCTGTACTAGCTGGTACCAAACCGCGACGGGAAAAAATACCAATAATTGGCCAGGCTTCACATTGGAATATCGTCAGCGTACCCGCCATTTTGATTTGGAAAGTTATACTCAAGTACAAAAATCAGCACATACACAATCTCAGATAGACGATCAAGCCAAAAAAATAGCTGTTTAAATTCCCTCATTAAATCATTCCGCATTTGGATTGTCCTTAAATGAGATAAAGGACAATCCATGAGCGTGCTCCCACTCCGTTTGCATAAAATCCTAAAATTTGATAAATCCGCTTGACCTTCCCATAATGTTAAGGTCTATGCTGAAAGCAATCGGATTATCTCTATAGGTATAACTTATGGAAACGCAAACAAAAATATCGCCTAATAATATGAATGTCAGCCTTCAAGTCGAAGGCATGACTTGCGCCAGTTGTGTTGGACGCGTTGAAGCAGCACTCAAAAAAATTGACGGCGTTCAATCTGCATCAGTGAATCTAGCCACAGAGCGTGCAGATATCACACTTGCAAAGCCCGTAGACCGACAAGTGCTGATTCAAGCCATAGAACAAACAGGCTATGATGTCCCTGCAAACAAAGTTGAATTGTCGATTGAAGGCATGACCTGCGCTTCATGTGTCAGTCGTGTCGAAAAAGCATTGAATGCGGTTAATGGCGTAAACACTGCCAACGTCAATTTAGCTACTGAACGTGCCACGGTAACTGGTACAGCCAACATTGAAAGCTTAATCGCTGCAATTGATAAAGCGGGTTACGATGCCAAAGAAATTCAGGCATCCATTCCAGACCAAAGTGAACAACTTGAGAAAAAAGATCATGAACGAGCTGAACTCAAACGTGACCTGATTATTGCCACTATTCTAGCCTTACCCGTGTTTATCTTGGAAATGGGCTCACACTTGATTCCGGGTGTTCATCATCTGATTGAGCAAAGCATTGGCATGCAAAATAGTTGGTATTTACAATTCGTTTTGACCACTCTAGTGCTGATTATTCCGAGTCGTCGCTTTTATCTCAAAGGTCTACCTGCTTTAGTCCGTTTAGCACCCGATATGAACTCTCTGGTTGCAGTCGGTACATTAGCGGCTTACCTATTTTCATTGGTTGCAACCTTTGCACCAAAGCTACTGCCTGCTGGAACAGTGAATGTATATTACGAAGCAGCAGCTGTGATTGTGGCCTTGATCCTACTCGGTCGTTTTCTTGAGGCCAAAGCCAAAGGACGTACCTCTGAAGCCATTCAACGCTTAGTCAGCTTACAGGCAAAAGTTGCGCATGTTTCTAGAGATAATCAGATAATCGATATTCCAATCGAGCAAGTGCTTGCAGGTGATTTTGTCATTGTAAAACCAGGCGAAAGAATTCCTGTCGATGGTGAAGTCATTGAAGGTCAAAGCTTTGTTGATGAATCGATGATCACAGGTGAACCGATTCCTATTGAGAAAAATATTGGCAGCCAAGTGGTGGGTGGAACCATTAATCAGAATGGGACTTTAAGTTTTAAAGCCGTCGCTGTTGGTGGTGACACCATGCTTGCGCAGATTATCCGTCTGGTCGAGCAAGCGCAAGGCTCAAAAATGCCGATTCAGGCTGTGGTCGACAAAGTGACCTTATGGTTTGTACCTGCGGTCATGATTGCCGCTTTGCTCACCTTCCTTGTATGGCTATTTTTCGGCCCATCACCTGCTTTAACTTTTGCACTGGTCAATGCAGTAGCCGTACTGATTATTGCCTGTCCATGTGCCATGGGCCTAGCAACTCCCACCTCGATTATGGTTGGTACTGGGCGTGGTGCAGAACTTGGTGTCCTGTTCCGCAAAGGTGAAGCACTACAACTGTTAAAAGATGCTCAAGTGGTCGCAGTCGATAAAACAGGAACCTTAACCGAAGGTCACCCTGTACTGACTGATTTTGAGGTGACATCAAACTTTGAACCTAATGATGTACTCAGCCTCGTTGCCGCAGTGGAATCACTTTCTGAGCATCCCATTGCCAAAGCGATTGTCGATGCGGCTAAAAAAGAAGGCTTAGTTCTACCCAAGGTCGATCGATTTGATTCAGTCACAGGGATGGGTGTTAATGCCACCGTGAATGAAAGCCAGAACATCTATATCGGTGCAGACCGCTATATGATTCAACTTGGTCTGGATATCACCCCATTTTCCCATACAGCACAGCGTTTGGGTGATGAAGGAAAATCTCCACTCTATGTGGCAATTGATGGCGCTTTGGCAGGGATTATTGCGGTTGCCGATCCAATTAAAGAGACAACTCCTGCTGCCATTCAAGCCTTACATCAGTTGGGTTTAAAAGTAGCGATGATTACAGGTGACAATGCCCGTACCGCACATGCCATTGCCAAACAACTTGGAATTGATGAAGTCATTGCCGAAGTACTACCAGAAGGTAAAGTTAATGCAGTGCAAGAACTAAAAGCAAAATATGGCAATATTGCCTTTGTAGGCGATGGGATCAATGATGCACCAGCATTGGCACAAGCAGATGTCGGCCTTGCAATTGGCACAGGTACAGACGTTGCGATTGAATCTGCGGATGTGGTGTTGATGTCTGGGAACCTACAAGGTGTTGCCAATGCAATTGCGTTGTCTAAAGCAACGATTGGCAATATTCACCAAAACTTGTTCTGGGCCTTTGCCTACAACACCCTATTGATTCCAGTGGCTGCGGGTGTGTTATACCCTGCCTATGGCATCTTGATGTCGCCAATTTTTGCCGCTGGTGCAATGGCACTTTCAAGTGTATTTGTACTTGGTAATGCCCTACGTTTACGTCGTTTCCAACCGCCGTCTGTGCATAAAGGCTAATGGAGGATCTTATGAATATAGGTAAAGTTTCTCAAGCTTCAGGTGTAACTGCCAAGATGATTCGTTACTACGAGCAGATTGGTTTGATTCCTGCGGCAGGACGCAGCAATGCAGGCTACCGTTCTTATTCAGAGAATGACGTAGAGCGCTTGAAATTTATCAAACGCAGTCGTGAGCTGGGTTTTTCGGTTACGGAGATCACCGATTTACTGGATTTATGGAATAATCGAAATCGGCAAAGTGCCGATGTAAAACAACTGGCTCAGGCACATATTCATAAGTTAGAACAACGTATCCAAGACTTACAGCAAATGGCGCAAACACTTCAGAACTTAGTTGATTGCTGTGCGGGTGACAATCGTCCCGACTGTCCGATTCTCGAAGGCTTAAAAGAACCAAGTCATGAAATGAAGGACATCCATCATCATAATGATTTGCTCTCGCTTTCCCCACTTACTGGGCGCAAGTAAAACAGAATAAAAGGCGATCTTATGATCGCCTTTTATTTTTTATCCATTCTATTGATACAAAAAAGCGGCTATTTAAGCCGCTTTTTATTCATAAACAGATTAACGAGGTGGAAAACCTGCTTCTGATAAAGCCTTGACCACTTGTTGCTGTGAGGCTGTGGTTTCAACTTTAACACTGCGGTTAGGCGGATCAGTAATCACTTTTGCATCGGCATCTACCGCTTGAATTGCACGAGTTACACCACGTGCACAACCACCACAGGTCATATTTTCGACATGAAATTCCATCGTAAAACTCCATTCAGTTATTTAAGAAGATAAACACACTATAAAGGTTCCCATAATTGTAAGGTCAAGCCCTTTACACATTAAAATCAACAATATTTTATGTGATCATTCCTTCTTTTCGGAAACATAATTGATCGTGTATTTAGGGATTTCTATTTCCAAAGGCTGATCCTGAATATTCACCTGACAAGACAATCGTGATTCTGGGCACAAACCCCAAGCACGATCAAGCAAGTCTGTTTCAACATCATCCATTTCCTGCAAACTTTCAAAGCCTTTTCGAATAATCACATGACAGGTGGTACAGGCTCCTGAAATGTCACAGGCATGTTCAATTTCAATCCCATGATCGAGTAAAACTCTACACAGGTTTGCACCCGTTTTAATGTCTAGAATGCTGCCCTCTGGACAGATTTTTTCATGTGGAAGCACGGTTATCTTCGGCATAATCGCTACCTTTCTATCTAATTACGAAAAGCTGTAATCCATAAAAGGCTGTTTTGATTCAGCCTTTTATGAATGGAACTATCAAATCCAGAACAAGATAGAAGGCTTTATAATAGATGCCGTTGTAACCAAGCATTGATCACTTTAATTTCAATATCCTGAGCCAAAATAATATTTTTTGCCAACATCCGAACTTCTGAATCATAACAATATTTCAAGGCAACCTTGGCCATATCTACGATCACTTGATGATGTGGAATCATTCCACGCATAAAGTCGATATCCGCATTGCCTGAGTAATTGATTTGCATATCAACATGCATACGGCTCGTTAGTTCCATATAAGCACGCGTAGAGAGGCTATAAATATCACTTGAATCATTTGGGTTAGGTGTTATTGCCGATTGTTGTTCACTCATTATTGTTTCCTTTCTATTCAGCAGCATCACATTCATTTCAGATGTGATTGACATGCTATATTGATGAAAATAAAGGAAGTGACACCATCAATAGATCAGAGTTTCTATCTCCTGTGGCACAGTTACCTTTATGAAAGACACTGTAGTCCTTCCAATAATTGCAAGGTCAAGCAATCAATTTATTAAAATTTTGAGTGATTAAAAACAAAGTTTTATCGGCTCTAAATAAAAAAGTGCATGATCAACATGCACTTTTTAAAGCAGTACTTATTGTGTTTTAGCCATTTAAGCCAACAGCCTTAGCACGTGCTTTATGCAATTTCTTATAGCTGTCAATTAAACGTAAATGACGATCAAGCCCTTCCAGTTTCATACTAGTTGGGGTCAGGCCATAGAAACGGACTGTGCCTTCAACAGAACCAACGACAGCATCCATACGCTCATTACCAAACATACGACGGAAATTGGTTTCGTAGTCTTCAAGCTCCATTTCATCATCGAGTAAGACTTCTAACACCACATTCATGCATTGATAGAACAAACCACGTTCTACCGTGTTGGTATTGTATTGCAAGAAAGTCTCAACCAATTCTTTCGCTTCTTCAAACTGCACTAAAGCAAGATAGATCAACAGTTTCAATTCAAGCAGGGTTAATTGTCCCCAGACCGTATTGTCATCAAACTCAATCCCAATCAAGGTGGTGATCTCAGTGTAATCATCCAGTTCGCATTCTTCTAAACGCTCAACCAAGGCTTCCAATTGTTCGTCATCTAAACGATGTAGATTGAGAATGTCTTCACGGAATAAGATCGCTCGATTGGTATTGTCCCAAATCAGGTCTTCAACCAAATAAATTTCAGAATAATCAGGCACCAAGATACGACATGCGGTTGCACCCAAGTGCTCATACACCGCCATGTAGACTTCTTTACCCATTTCTTCAAGAATACCAAACAACTCTGCTGCTTCTTCGGCATTCGAGTTTTCACCTTCATTGGTGAAATCCCACTCGACAAAGTCATAATCCGATTTGGCACTAAAGAAACGCCAAGAGACCAAGCCACTTGAATCAATAAAGTGTTCAACAAAGTTGTTTGGTTCCGTGACCGCATTGCTTTGGAATGTCGGTTGCGGTAAATCGTTTAAACCTTCAAAACTACGACCTTGCAACAATTCAGTCAAACTACGCTCTAATGCC
The DNA here is from genome assembly GCF_023702675.1 of Acinetobacter sp. C26M. Lineage (NCBI taxonomy): Bacteria > Pseudomonadati > Pseudomonadota > Gammaproteobacteria > Moraxellales > Moraxellaceae > Acinetobacter > Acinetobacter sp. C26M. Next base: position 1,907,258 of record NZ_CP098478.1, on the reverse strand, counting down.
ACTTCCAAGCTTGGGTGTGCACCAAATGAGGCAAATACACCGCCTGTACGTGGGTTCATTAAAGTCACACACATCACAGGGAATTGACCGCCCAATGATGCATCTTTGACAAGGACTGGGAAGCCTTGTTCTTCCAAGCCTTGGATACCTGCCACAATACTTGGGTATTTCGCCAATACCTCTTGCGGTACGTCTGGCAATGCAATTTCACCTTCCAGAATTTCACGCTTAACCGCACGTTCAAAAATTTCTGATAAGCATTGCACTTGAGCTTCTGCCAAGGTATTGCCTGCACTCATACCATTACTGAGATATAAGTTCTCAATCAGGTTTGATGGGAAATAGACAATTTCATCATCTGATTGGCGTACGAATGGCAATGAACAAATACCACGTTCCGTATTCCCTGAGTTGGTATCGTATAAATGCGTACCGAGTAATTCATCATCTGGGTTATAAATTTCTAGACAATATTCATCCAAAATTTCTTTTGGTAACTCGCCTTTTGGACCGGGTTTAAACCATTTTTCATCTGGATAATGCACAAATTCTGCATTGGCAATGTCCTCACCCCAGAACTGATCGTTATAGAAGAAGTTACAGTTTAAACGCTCAATGAATTCACCTAAAGCCGATGCCAAAGCACTTTCTTTGGTTGAGCCTTTACCATTGGTAAAGCACATTGGTGATTGTGCATCTCGGATATGCAAGGACCAGACATTCGGTACGATATTGCGCCAAGATGCGATTTCAATCTTCATGCCTAGACCTGCCAGAATCCCTGACATATTGGCAATAGTCTCTTCTAATGGCAGGTCTTTACCTGCAATATAGGTACTGCTTTCAGAGGCAAGGCTCGGCATCAATAAGGCTTGTGCATCCGCATCAATACTTTCAACCTCTTCAATGATAAATTCTGGACCTGTTTGAATCACTTTCTTAACTGTACAACGATCGATTGAACGTAAGATGCCTTGACGGTCTTTTTCAGAAATATCAGCTGGTAATTCAACCTGAATCTTAAAAATCTGTTTGTAGCGGTTTTCAGGATCAACAATATTGTTTTGTGATAAACGAATGTTATCCGTTGGAATATCACGCGCAGCACAATACACTTTGACAAAGTAAGCTGCACATAACGCAGATGAAGCAAGGAAATAATCAAATGGCCCGGGTGCAGAACCATCGCCTTTATAACGAATCGGCTGATCGGCGATTACCGTAAAGTCATCAAACTTCGCTTCTTGGCGAAGATTGTCGAGATAATTAACCTTGATTTCCATGCGAGCACCTAAATATTCTTATGTGTTGCAAGTACATAAGATTGAAAATATTAATCTATAAGCCGAATCGTGGATCACAAATGGACTTAAAAAACTGTGGCTAAGGTCGTCTTATGACTCTATCTAAACACTGACCTTAGTATTGATGGGCGCTATTATAGAAGTATTTTGTGTAATTGATAACTTTTGTCTGTTTTTCTAGCCTTTTTATGAACAATTAAGCAGGTTTTACCATATTGACCCAAACTTAAAGCTGCATGGCAATCTCAACAAAGGCTTTTGCAATCGGTGTCATCTGTTGCTTATTTTTGACCGCGAGTCCTATTGAACGTTTGGTATTGGGAGATAATGGCCGTTTTACCACATTGGGATATAGCTGAAGAATATTTTTGTCTAGGGCTAAATCCGCCACGATCGAAACGCCAGCACCGTGATTGACCATATTTAAAATCGACAGGATTTGCGACAAGTTATACTTAATCTGTGGCGTGAGTTGTACTGCCTTAAACAATTCCATGACATGGTTTTGACTGCCCGCACTGGTCAGAATAAAAGGATGGTCAATCAGCTCTTGCAATTGCACTGCTGGCTTTTGTGCGATCTCTAAATCCTTAGGCAATAAAGCAACAAAAATATCCTCCAACAAAGCAAAACTATCAAAGCGGGGTTCAGGGAGTACCACAAAGCCAAGATCAACTTTGCGTTCATCTATCCATTGCAATACTTCTTTATCAGTTCCTTCTAGCATCAACACCTCAACATCAGGGTATTGCCGCGCAAACTGTTTTAAAATCAATGGAATCAGCACATTGGATGATGATGCGCCAAAAGACCCAATCCTTAAAGTTCCCGCTTTTAGACCTTTTAGATCCATTACTTCTTGATGAATAATCTTAGAAACATTCAAGATTTCATTTACATAAGGCAGTAAGCGTAGTCCTGCAGCAGTCAGTTCGACTTCATTGTTATTTCGATAAAACAGTTGAGTTTCCCACTTCTTTTCCAACGCTTTAAGTGCATGCGAAATCGCAGACTGTGAAATATTCAACTGCTGTGCGGTATGGGTGAAATTTTTTAGTTCTGCCAGCTTTGAAAATATTTCGAGTTGGGTCAGGGTCATCATGATTCATTCATGAGTAAAAGCTCATTTTACTATAAAAATAAATTAGTTTTAGGATTTGATTCAATTCTATATTGATCAAAAATTTCATGCGTCATTTAGCCATTTCTCTTTCGAGCTCCACTGTTTATTTTAAGCTGATCTGTGTTGCCATGATGTGGGGTGGTACCTTCATCGCAGGACGCATTGTTGCTGCGGAACTCTCTCCTAACTTATCTGCATTATTACGCTTTGGCTTTGCTGCGATCTTACTGGTCTTGATCTTGTTGAAAAGTACAGGAGGATTTCCCAATCTTTCGGTACAACAACATGTCTATGCGACCTTGATGGGATTGACGGGTGTGCTTGCTTATAACTTATTTTTCTTTGCTGCTCTATCCAGAATTGAAGCAGGCAGAACTGCTCTGTTTGTAAGTTTATCCCCTATTTTAACCATCTTAGCCATGCGGATATTCTTTCAGGAAAGGCTAAGGAGAATAAATTACTTAGGCGTATCTCTCGCTTTAATCGGCACACTGATCGTCGTGAGCAAAGGCGAACTTTTTGCTGCATTCACTCAATCTTTTGGCACGGGTGAAATGATGATGTGTGGCGCAGTCTTCAGTTGGGTCATTTACACAATCTGCTTTAAGCAGACCCGTGCACCCGCTTTAACCATGACCACTTATTCAGTGCTTTGGGGAACATTATTTCTATTCATCAGTCTTATGCCTGAATTTATGCAATTTTCTCTACCACATATTTCTCTTCGCAGCTGGTTGTCGATTATATTTCTAAGTGCCTTTGGTACTGTACTGACTTTTGTCTGGTATGCCGAGGCGATTCACAGCATTGGCGCATCTCGAACCATCATATTTAATAATTTAGTGCCTGTGTTTGCAGTCTTGCTGGCATTTCTTATTCTGAATGAACCCATCACCTGGTCAATGCTGGTGGGTGGTAGTCTAAGTTTCATAGGGGTTATTTTAACCAACAAACAAGAAAAATAGGGCAATAAAAACATCAATAAAAAACTTAGCTAAAAAGCTAAGTTTTTTATTGCAAGGTGAATATTTTTTGTGCAATACTTAGCTTTATGGCTAAGTATGATTCTAAACTCGATTTGTTATTCAGTGCTCTCAGTGATCCAACGCGTAGAGACATTCTAACGCGACTATCTTTTGGGACAGCATCGATTACTGAACTGGCTGAACAACATGATATGGCCCTGCCATCTTTTCTAAAACATTTAAATAAATTAGAGGAAGCAGGACTTATTCATTCGGAAAAAAATGGACGAATCAGAACTTGTGCTCTGACACCCGATGCATTCACCCCCATGCAAAATTGGTTAACTGAGCAACGGGCTATTTGGGAACAAAGACTTAATCAATTTGATCGTTACGCACTCGAATTAAAAAGGAAAAGAGAAAATGAAACTGGATCCAAAAACTGATTTAAAATTAGAAAGAATCATTGATGTGCCGCGTGAACTGGTCTGGGAATGCTGGACCACACCCGAACATATTCAACACTTCTTTATTCCTCGCCCTCACTCAATCAAAGCCTGTGAAATTGATTTAAGAGTGGGTGGAAAATTCAACACCATCTTTGATGTTGATGGCAATGAAATCAAGAATGAAGGTGTTTATCTAGAAGTGATTGATGGCAAAAAATTGGTATTTACCGATACCTATACCGAAGACTGGAAACCTGCTGAAAATCCATTTATGACTGCGATTCTGTTGCTGGAAGATGCAGGCAATGGAGCAACCAAATATACTGCAATTGCCAGACACCGTACTGCTGAAACTCGCCAGCAACACGAAGATATGGGCTTCTTTGAAGGTTGGGGAACAGTGATTGATCAACTGGTTGAGTATGCTAAAGGGCTAAAAGCATAAGCTACAATTTACACATAAAAAAATTCCTCAAAGCCCAATCATTTACGCACTTTGAGGAATTTTTCTAACTAAAATCAAATTCGCCCAACTTCCAAATACGGAATCAAGTTCTTATCAAAGTTTGGACGTGGATCACCCAGAAAACTAATAAAGCCATGCATGCCTGTTAATCTCTCACCCTTATAAAACTGATTGAGCTGAAAACGTGGATCTTGGTGCGATAAGGTAAAACTGACGATTCCTACACCTCGTTGCTTAGACAGTTTCTGCGCATCTTCAAGCATTAAATGATGCAGTGCTAACTGTTGCGGATGGCACAACAAGCTGTGTAGTACATGATATTTTAAGGAATCACCGAGTTTAGGTAATGGCATAGCTTTGGTGACTTTGGTCAGTAAGTTGTAAATCGGACGCAGTACACCTATCGCTGAACTGTAATGTAAGATTTTGGTTTGTTTGAGTCCATGTTGATCCCATAATCCAAACATCCCGACGAGTTTCCCGTCTTGAAAATAAAGCTGAAAGTCAGAAAGATTCAAGCCGGTAAAATAGTGATGCCCTGCGTGTAATTCTTCGAAATTATAAGCTGGGATAAAATTATAATGCTGCGACATTTCACCAATAAACCGATTCATTGTCGTAATATGTTCAGGACGTGCCACACAAGATTTAATCTCGCTGATCTCTGTATCCTTTTGGGTTTTACCATCTATAAAGGTTTTAATTTTTCTTTTGGTTCCAAGATGAGTCAAGGTTAAAGTCTCTATCAACCCTTCATCATAATAGTCAGGGATTCCTGTTTTCCCAGTTTGTATCGCCGCTCGTGCCGCATAATTATCATTAAAAATAATCATCTGGCTAAAATCAGGTTGGTGCATGGTTTGTTTTACATGTACGCCCAAAGCCTTGACCAATGATTTACCACGATAATTAGGATCAACACGCAAATCACTGGCATAGCGTACATTTTGTACCGCTTTATCGACATAGCATGGACGATGACCATTGCTATAACAGGCGACATTTTTCTGACTTTCAGTATCTTCAATCACGACATGCAGCTTGTGTCGATACAAAATATCTGAAGCCTTAAAATAACTTGGTTCACGTTGAAAACTGATTTGCACCCCTTTGGTGGTCATCGGCACCGCAATCAGTTGACGTAAAGCTTGATCATCAGCCAAGGTAGCTTCACGAGTGATCAATGGATTGCTAGGAGTATTTGGTGGATTTGTTTTCATTAATTATTCACCTGTTGCGTATTTTGTGTAGACACCAAATCATTGAGGTGCCCCATTTGATCTAAAAGCTGATAAACGAATACAATTTCATCCTGCTCATTGACCGTTTTCTGAGTTTGCACATCCAATAATTTCTGTTCGGTATTCAATAAATCAAAAGTGGTTTTGGTCCCCAACTCAAACTCTTTACGGGTATAAACAAAGGCAATTGAAGCGGCATCAATGGCATTTTGCAGTGCGTCTTTGTTTTGACGAATGGTCTGCAACTGTGCATAGGTGGTACGTGCCCGTTGGTTCAAATCCAGTTCAAGGCTACGAATCTTTTGGTTGGCTAAATCAATATCCGCTTGTGCTTTACGAATATTGGCACGATTCAAACCATCGTCATACAGTGGAACATTGAGTTGCACACCCACCATGTAGTTATTACTTTCTGAACCAATATAACTGGCCTCATGCTGTGCACCAGCTCGACTAGTGAGCATAACGGTAGGCCAAAGTTCTCGCTTGGTTAAAGCGTATTGCTTTTCAGAAGCCTGTTTCTCATATTTAGCGCGCAGTAATGCAGGATGATTCTTGGTTTTGGCCAAGATCTCGTCCAGATTGTTGGAAACTTCTGGGAGACGCTTAACCGAAGTTAGATTATCCGCACTTAGACCTGTAATTTGTGAAAATTGAGCTTCACTCACTGTCAGATTGGATTGTGCCTGCGTAATATCAGCTTGCCCCTGAGCGACTTGAGCCAATACTTGCGCCAAGTCCGCACGGGTAATCATACCCACATCAAAACGTCGTTGTGACTCATACAACGAACGTTGTAAATTGGACATGGTTTTCTTTCTCAGCTCCAAAATCGCTTTCTTCTTCAAGACATCGGTATAAACCATGACTGTATTCAAAATGGTTTCAGATCGTCGATCCGATAGTCCTTGTGTGAGTGCAGACAGTTGATTTTTGGCAACATCAATTCCCAAGCGATGTCGCCCTGATGTATAGACAGGGTAATCCATTTGTAATTGCAAACTACGACCTTTTCGGTTTCCTTCAGTTGGAAACATGACATTGGTCGGTGTTTCTACGCGCTCATAATCAAGTTGTCCAACCAAGTTGACTTTGAGCCCATCACGCTGTTTGGCCTGTTCAAGCATTGCAGTTGATTGATTGACACTTAAACGGCTTAACTCCAATTGGCTTTCATATCTTAAACTGGCGGACAAAGCATCATCTAAAGTCATGGCATTCGCCATATGTGATAGCAACAGCATTCCCAGACATAACGCATATTGGGACTTTAAAAATCGATTTTTGAATTGAGTCATCCCTTTCTTCATAGTTGTTCCAAACTATTCAGGGTGATTTTCTTTAACGGCTCAGGCTTAATATTACCTTCGATAATGCCGTCAAACATCACCAACTTTTTATAAGCATTCCAACCATTGTTGGCTTGACGAATCTGAGGCTGATCCAATTGCCCAAGGTTTCGTGCCAGCTCATAATGAAAGTTTTGACGCAAGATCTGATCAATATAATCATCATTAATACTGTGATGAATCTCACCCTCAAACAGAACGCAGTAAAATGGTTTGACCTGTTGTTCTGTATCAATCGCTAACAACGAGATTGCTTTAGAGTCAGTTTCATTCAGTTGTGAAAGCAGCTGTTGTGCTGTTTCTGGCGCAAGCTTCTCTCCCACTAAATCCACCCCAAAACGGCGGCCTTGAAACTCAAAGCACGGTACTTGTTCGAGAAAACTCGTCACACGTAAGCAATCATCAAGGCAATAACGTAATAAACCATTGCCTGATGTGATAATTGGACTGACCACATCCCCAATCTTTAGCTCCCAAGATGGAATGATTTGTCCCGTTTTTTCACCTTCTAAATATTCAAACTCATAGAAATGACTTTGATATGCCAATGGATAATGATCATTATAAGGAATAGTGACTACGCCTTCGGTTGCCCATAAGCCTTTGCCTTCAAACTGTACCGATGGAAGGCGTTGCTTTAATTTTTCCGCCCAAGCTTTAGATCCTGCGGTGTCCCAACTCGACACCAAGCTCAGTATTGGCCATAAAGTTTTAAAATCAATGCGTTCACCATTCGAACTATCAATCAGACACTTGGCACTTTCTGGACTCAGGGGTGCTTTAACTTCTTTTAATGAAGCTTGACGCGCTCCCCATCGACCTGTTTCTAAAACTTCAATCACCTCTTGCTGCATGGCTTCCAAACGATCTAGAAGTTGCAAGGCAAAAGTCGGACTCCATACCGAAATCATTGCCAGATTACGATTAGCAACCAGATAGCAAATCGTCGCAAATAAAGCATCATCAGCATTGGCAGCAAAGGCAACATTGCTCGGCACGGCTTGAGTAAATTTAGATAAAATACGTTTACCAATACCCAGTAATGCACTGTCATCATTAAGATTTTTATCTTTAAGCACTTCACGTTGGCTTTCAGGCAACCACGAAACAGACCAATAATGAGTACCTAAACGTAGCTGCGGGCATTTGCGATAGAGGCTCGCCATCCATGGCGCAATCGCGTGATCAAGTTCATCTAAAAACAGTTTTGTATAAGGAATAAACTTGATTTGTTCACTCGATCCACTGGTTGGCTGAAAACGAACCAGCTTACTACTTGAGAGTTGCAACTTTTGATCGCGATAACGCTGAATATCTTCACGCCATGCAGCATAACGCGAAGCAGGAAACGCATTCACAAATTGCTCATAATCATGAACCCTTTGTTCTTTTGCAAAATGAGAACTTTGTAAAATTGAACTCAAGATTTGACGCTGTGTTTCTTCTAGACAATTAAACTGCTTTTTAAAGTCTCTGTCAGAGACATCACACCATTGTTTTAAAATCAGATGCGAGCCTGAGGTTAACCACTCTGTATGCTTCATTGTAAAACTCCTCTGCGGATTGCAGGGCTTTTTAATAACGCATCACATCGACCTTTGCTGGCAGGCTTGGTCATCAATTTAACTGGGAAACGTGCAAGATCTTTCCAACCTAAACGACCAATACATGGTAATTCGGTACCAACCGTCCAAGTCGGATTCTTCTGTTCAAAGAAATGAATATTGGGATTTTTTTCTCGCATTTCTTCGGTAATCGGTGCGACTTCCCCTTTGAGTGGTTGATAGTCATCACCAAAATTGAGCAATCCTGCTTCTTTATCATAATATTCAGCAAAGAAGTTTTCACAGTAATGTTCAATCACACTGGAAAGATGCTGGTTCTCATCATTGATATTTGGATAATACACATAATAGTTATTGGCGAGCAGTAGATAGGTTTTGTATCCCTTAGAAATCAATAACCAATACAGCTCATTAAATGGATATTTGACCCGTAATTTGATCATCAGCTTGAGCATGGTACTTTGCAGCGTACGAGTACCCCAGAATTGTCTCAATATAACCGTGTCACCACTAAACAGCACCGTATAATCTTTGCCATTCAGATAAAAATGCTGAACCACAACAGTAGAAAAGCCAACGATTTCATCCGTTTCCGAGTTAAAGATTAAGATCGCACCACTTTTCTTTTTGAAATCATCCGCAAAGATCGAAAACTTGGTATTTTCATAATATTGCTCGTAAATCGAATACATGACTTTTAGCCGTTCAATATCGATTTGCTCCCTCTCGATATATTGACCATAAGTAGATTCCTTATTATTAAATCTTGAAATCAGTTTATATGTTGTATTAATCATCTGCTTCAACCTCTAAATTTGGATATGCAAGTCCCTCTATCTCCTAAAGAAATATAAAAACTCATATCGCTGTTCTTTTTATGGCGGGGTATATTGTTGTATACAATGCCCCTATTATTTTTTCGTTATTTGAAAACAACCCTCTAGTATTGAATATCTATATGTCCATTTTCTTCCCCCTATCCATAAAGATGGTTAAGAAAGCCGCCACAAACATAATGATAGCGAGCATACGTAATAAATCATTAAAACTAGATGTTAGCGCTTGGTAGTGAATATCACGATAGATCACACTCAGCGCGATTTGCTGGGCATTGGTACCCACCTCTTGATATTGCGCAGTCAACTGGTCTAATCTTTCAATGAAAATCCAGTTTTGCGGATTCATATACTGATTCAATTGCGTCACATGTACTGCTGTCAGCCAATCCAGTGATGAGTTAATCAATGCCAGCCCCACAGCGCCACCAATATTACGCATCAGGTTATAGATACCACTTGCATCTGCAACTTTAGTCAGTGGCAAGGTACTCATGGCTAAATGTGAGACCACGATCAAACAAATCATTAAGCCAATGCCACGATAAATCTGCGGCCAGAACATAAAGTCATAATCGCTGTAAATACTCAAATGTGAATTGAGCCAAACACCAAAACCCGCCAAGATCATGCCTACAAACACAGTTTTTCGAGTATCAAAGTTCGGAATTAGCCACGCAAGGAATGGGGCAAAACAGAACATCACGATGCCTGTCACCATCATGATATGACCAATTTGGCTACTGTTCATTTCGCGAACCTGACCAAGAAAGACTGGAATCATATAACCCAAGCCATACAAGGCCATACCAATCACAAAGGTAATAATGCAACTCAAAGCAAAATTTTTATTTTTAAATATGCTTAGGTCGAGTAATGGTTTTGGCTGGGTAAAACTGCGTGAGAAGAAAATCATTCCACCTATCAAGCAGATGATAAATGCAACACGTACACCAGTATCAGCAAGCCAATCATGCCGTGCTCCCTCATCTAGGAAATATTCCAAACCACCCAAGAACATTGCCATACCAATCAAGCTGAACCAGTCCATGGTTCTGATCAGCGCGTAATTAGCACGATCTATATTTGGGCCAGAGTAAATAATCGTCGCAATCAAAATACCGGGAATGATGTTAATCAGGAACATCCAGTGCCATGAAAAGTTATTGGTCAACCATCCACCAATGGTTGGGCCAATCGCTGGGCCTAATGTACTGATCATGCCAAACATCACCAGTGGCAAAGCACGCTTTGCTTCAGGAAACAGCAGATATAATGCTGTCATTGAAGTTGGAATCATACCGCCGCCCATAAAACCTTGAAACGCGCGGAATACCAGTAAACTTTCCAGATTCCATGCCAAAGCGCATAGCAAAGAGCTGATCGTAAATCCAATGGCACAGATGGTGTAATAAATTCGAGTCGAAAGTACACGAGATATAATACTCGACATCGGAATTGCAATAATTTCAGCAATCAAATAAACCGTTTGAACCCATGTCACTTCATAGCGACTAGCACTCATACCAGCTTGTACTTCATTCAAAGAACTCGCAACGATTTGAATATCCAGAATTGCCATGAAGTTACCAAAGATCATGGCAGCAAAAATCAGCCATGCTGTTTTTGGCGCAAACTTCCACTCATCTTGGTTAGGTTTATTCATTTTCTTATACCTAAAACTTTTCTGATTAAGTTCTTAAATCAACAGTCGCACTGACGGACATTCCAGGTTTTATAAGATCAATATGTGGACTCGAATCAATTGCAATCCGTACAGGGATACGCTGTACAACTTTGTTAAAATTTCCTGTGGCATTGTCTGGTGGCATCAGAGAAAAGGTTGCGCCAGATGCGGGTGAAAAGCTTTCGATTTTGCCTGTGTAGGTCAGACTTGGATAAGCATCAATTTTTAACTTCACTTCCTGCCCAATATGCATTTTTTCAATTTGGGTTTCTTTAAAGTTTGCTTGTACATACAAACTTTTCTCAGGAATAATCGCCATTAAGCGTGTCTGCGGTGAAACGCGAGAGCCTTTCTGGATCGCAAGACTTCCCACTTTCCCCGTTACAGGACTAATGACTTTTGAAGATGAAAGATCAATTTGATAAAGATCCAAAGTCGCATTGGCGCTTTGAATATCTGCCAGTAACTGCGCGCGACCAGCCTGTAAACTACCAAGTTGAGCTTCAGCCGCATTGACCGTAGCCTGAGCTTTACTAAGCTGTGCCTGAGCCGTTAAATATTGGGATTGTATACCTTCAAAATTTTGTCGGGTAATCACTCCGTCTTTGAGTAAATCTTGATAACGATTGAAATCTTTTTTCAAGCGAGTTAAATCTGCTTGGGCAGCAACTACACCACTATTGGCTTCACTAATCGATGATTTTGCAGACTTTTCATTCTGTTGCTGCACATTAAGCGCAGCTTGTTTTAAGGTGACAACTGATTTAGCTTGATCATAGCGCGCCTGATAATCACGATGATCTAAGATTGCTAAAGCTTCCCCTTTTTTCACAAACTGATTGTCATTGATAATCAGCTCAACAACTTCGCCTGAAATTTTTGGCATGACCCAAGTGACATCGGCTTGTACATAAGCATTATCAGTGGACTGATAAAATCGATATACCAAAAAATAATATGTAATACCTAAGATCAGAAATAAGATGAGCACACCAAAAACAGCCCAAGTTATTTTTTTTCGACTTTGGAAATTAGTATCAGTTTCGAGCTGAGCTACGTTATCCATATTTATTCCGCTATTTGTAATATACAGTTTTTATTTTGAGCCATTAGTAAAATGGTCATCTTTTCACGTAACTTTTCACTTATTTCAATATAAAATAAATAGTTACAATGTAATAATTGGCGCAAATTATCATTCTTAATGTAAGAATATGTCATTGACCATTTGTGCATACTATTTTTCTATTTATGCCAATTTCTCGAATGGTATAAAGCTTTTATTAAAAATTTGTGAAATTCTAGCACAAGCATAAATGATTCGTGTTTTCATTTGTAAAAAATTAAACCTATGTTATTGTTTAATTAAGATAAATTGTTAATTTAAACTTCATTATAATTTTTACCATTCAGTTTAATATCCTGTCTGTTTTAATCTTCTTATGAATATAGAAATGGCAAAAACACAAAAAAATAAAGCGTTATAGAAATGTAACTTTTATTAAAAAATGATTTTTCTCCTATTAATTCTCAGATTTTTATTCAATCAAATTGTGAGCTAGCGCACAAACTATTTTTGCAGTCGTGAATAAAGGATTTAAGCTAAAGAAATCATTAGAATTAATAACCTAAATGTGCTAATTCATTCTTTAGACAGTAAAAATAGTAAATTTTATACAAACAGCATTGTTTGTTTGTCTTTTCAGATGCCAACTATAATCAATCTAGATTGGGTTAAGTTGTGATTTGATCGGACAAAAAACAATAAATTTTTTGGAAAAATAATATCGATCTAAAAGGAACTAATGGTTATGGATTCTGGACTAATCACACTTTTTCTACCTATCGCCCTAGCAATTGTGATGGCTGGGCTAGGTTTAGAGTTGACATTAAAAGATTTTGCTCGGGTGAGTAAACACCCCAAAGCGGTCATCATTGCTTTGTTCTGTCAGCTTATTTTATTGGTTGGCATTGCATTTTTAATTTGTAAAATATTTGCTTTACCCCCACTTCTCGCGGTAGGTCTCATGCTACTTGCTGCTTCGCCAGGTGGTTCGACGGCGAATCTATTTAGCTATTTATACAAAGGTGACATTGCACTCAACATTACCTTAACCGCAATTAATGCCATTATTGCCGCCATTTTTTTACCTTTTATTGTTAATTTTTCAATTCTTCATTTTATGAATGAAGGTCAACAAGTTGGGCTACAATTTGCAAAAGTGCTGCAAGTCTTTGCCATTATTCTAGTCCCTGTGTGTATCGGAATGCTGATTCGTCATTACGCGCCTCATATTGCAGAAAAACTGAATCGTCCTGTACGTATTTTTGCTGTAGTTTTTCTTTTAATTATTATTCTTGGCGCAATTATCAAAGAGCGACACAATCTAATTGAATACATTGGGCAAATTGGGTTTGCAACTGCACTATTCTGTGCAATTAGTCTATGTGTTGGTTATTTTGTACCACGACTATTTGGTATTAGCTCTTATCAAGCACGCGCATGTGCATTTGAGATCGGCATTCATAATAGTACACTTGCAATGACCCTTGCCTTGACAATTATGGCCAGCACCACAATTGCGATGCCTGCTGCCGTTTATTCGATTTTTATGTATATCTTTGCGACCATTTTTGGGACTTTGATTACTCGATTTGGTCCTCAGGAAACAATGAAGGTTTAACTGTTGTAATAAATCATAGCCATAACGCATAGATTGATACGTTATGGCTTTCCATATTAAGCTTTTGCTGCTTTTTCCAAGTAGTTTTTAAGTGCATCAGCTGGCCAAACTTGTGGCGTTATCTCGGCCTGTTTAACCAATTGAATCAAGCTTTCATTGATGGGAGCTTTTAAGTTCAATTGCTTTGCTAAATGAACAATCTCACCATTAATCCAGTCGATTTCAGTGGCTCGTCCTTCCCTAAGATCATCGGCCATTGAAGATCGTGCCATAGGATCAATCGCCAACATTTTCTTGCTGACCAGTTTAAAAATATAATTTGGCAATTTTAATACCGAAGGAATGAGCTGTGCGGGTATAGCTGTTAGTTGAGCAGGTTGAATTCTTGCAATTTTAAGGAGCCTGAGTGCTTCCGTTTGAGCCATTGCCAAACATTGACGATATGCTCTGATCGAAAGTTGCTGTTTGAGTGGAAGCTGAGATAAAGCATTCACTGAATTATTTAGATTCAATAATAACTTTGCCCATTGAATCGCTTGCATATCTTGTTCAAGTTTTAGCTCAAGATGGGCTGTATGAAATGCGGTCACAAGCTCAGCTAAGGCGTCATGTTTTTTTACATACAACGCCCCTTCGGTACCTTGATGAAAAACCCCACTTCCCAAAGTAGCTACATTGAAAGGCACCATACCTTCAAGAATGGTATGACCAGACAACACTTGTTTTAGAATACCGACATTACTTAAACCATTCTGAAAACTAATAATGATGGTGTTTTTCTTTAAAATACTTTTTAACTCATGTGCAACTTGTTCGGTTGCAGCAGACTTTACACAGACAAAAATGATATCAGCCTGAGCAGCAATGTTTGGATCTGTGCTAAGTTGCAGCTTAGTCGCTGGCACACTATTTTTTTCACCCAGATAGTTCGAAACTGTCAGCCCATAGTATTGCAATTGTTGTTGTATTTTAGGACGTACGATAAAGTCAACATCACACCCCACTTCAACTAATCTTCCACCAAGATAACATCCAATATTTCCAGCGCCATAAATACATATTTTCATTCATTTTCCTTGCTGGGTCATGTCCCTTAACTGCATCACTTTAACCCAAAATGTTAAGTTAAGTTGTCACTTGGCTGACAAATTTATTTCTAAGCACGGAGTTTAATATTGAGTAACTCTCATTTAGGGACATCTTCTTTTTGTTTACTTTTTACTGCCCCTCGCCACTCTGCCAATACATAACCCATTCCATAAATGTTATGAATCAGCTTTGGAAGAAAATTACGGTCAATCTTATTTCTTAAACGACTAATCGCTACTTCAATCATTTTAGTGTCTGCGTCATGGGTTATATCCCATATCTGTGAAGCGATTAATGCTCTAGGTAAAACCTCTCCACGTCTGCTCATAAATAGCTCAATCAATGCATATTCTTGAGCTGTAAGATTAATCCGTTGTCCAGCACGACTGACACAACGTTTCCATAAATCTAGTTCGAGATCTGCCACTCGAATTCGGTTACTTTCATCACTCTTGGACTCTCTAGACAATAAGTTTTTGATACGAACATGAAGTTCCGCAAAGGTAAAAGATGAACCCAACCCTTTAATGCGCTCTTCAATCTGATCACGCGCAATCAAAAACAAAATCGGCATTTTCTTTCCATTCTTACCTACATCATGCAGGATATTCCAGCCATTTAAACCTGCGAACATAACATCTAATACAACCAGATCATATTCACAAAACAGCAATGCCAAATGTTTCCCTGTTATTTCATCTGTAACCCAATCGATCATATAACCAGCTTCTGACAATGTTTGGTTAAGATAGCTCCCTATTTTTTGCTCATCTTCGACTAATAATATTCTCATCTTAAACCTGTTAAAGCGTTGTCTAAGATGATAATAACGTTGTACAACTTTAAATAGTTTCAAATGACATAAATGTAATCTTAGTGTCAGTTAAATGTTCATTTTCATCATAGATGTACATTGAAAATATAGTTCATTCAGAACAACTCAGATGATCAGAAATATCTTTAACGATATTTATCCAACACTCAAAAAAAAAAGCCCAACACTAAAGTTAGGCTCGACTTCAATTAGATTAAATCGTTAGCGAAGATCAGGATCAGCCAATAAAGTTGTCGCAGCGAGTTTGCCAAGATTATTCGAGGCCAATGGGCTGTCACCTGTTAATAGTTTACGATCTTGATAAACCTGCCCTGTGATACCTTTATTCAATATTTCGACACCAAGTTTTTCAAGATTCTCTCCCACCAACCAAGGCAATTGTCCTGGCATATAGCCAATCTCAATATTAGGACCTTTGTCTAAGGAGTCTGGAAAGACACAAATCTTATAATCCTTAAAAATGTAATCCTGTGGGTTTTCATCGACTGCTGCCGCAAGTAATGAAGCTGGCCCATGACATAACGTGATCACATATTTATCATTTTTAATTGCCCACTTTAATAGCTGTTTGACTTCTTTACTTTCTGGAATCTTAGCCAGTACCCCATGACCACCAGGAATAAAGATACCTGCATAAGGAGAGTCTGCACTTAGGGCTTGTTCCAAAATATCCGTTAGTTTTAATGGTGCTTTGAGCTGTTTTTCGTATTTTTTGTAGGTATCTAAGACGACTTGTTCCTCATGTGGCATTGCCCACATCTCCAGCTTAACTGGGTTGCCTGAAAGCGTTGCCACATCAAAGGCAAAGCCCGCATTATCTAGATGGAACATTGGCAATAGCATTTCAACAGGATGATTTCCAGTAGAAAAGAATTTTTCGTTTTGCATCAAGATATAACGTTCATCCGTTGCAATCATTAAAATCCGTTTGTCGCCTTGATAAGGGTTTGGATAAGTCGTCCCATCATAGTCAGTTTTCGCCGATGTATATTGGCTCAGCGAATATGGTGATGGAAAAAAAGCATTGTCTTCTGCGTGGTCTGGACTTGGGTTGCGATCATCAGGATTTGTTGTCATTTTTGAGATTCCTCATCAGGTCGTTATGTTTCATACTGCTTGAGTAACCTGTCCCACTCAAGTTTTGAGTATGAACAGGCATGGATTGAATACAATTAGGCAAATTCAGATTTAATTTCGAGTACCACTTTGCCCGTATGTTGGCTGCTTTCCAAACATTGATGTGCCTGAGCTACTTCATCAAATGCAAAGGTTTTATAGATCATCGGCTTACATTGATCTGCCTCAATTAAGGGCCAGACAAACTGCTCAAGTTCTTGCGTAATTTGAGCTTTTTCAGCATTGGTTCTAGCACGCATGGTTGAACCTGTGACAACAGCCCGTTTTAACATCAATTCTTGTATATCAAAGCCATCGACTTTTCGACCACCCATAAAACCGATAATGACCAATCGACCATCCCGCTTTAATAATCTCAGGTTTTGATTGAAATAAGCAGCACCAATAATGTCCAAGATCACATCCACACCTTGGTCATCGGTTTGAGCTAAAACCTCTTTTTCAAAATCCTGTGTTTTATAGTTGATCACCTGTGACACAGAAGATAATTTCTCAACTTTGTCATCACTCCCAACAGTGGAGAAGTTTTTGATGCCCATCGCATGACATAAGCTGATTGCTGTTGAACCAATACCACTGGCTCCACCATGAATCAGTACGGTTTCATTCTTTTTCAACTGCCCAATCTGAAACAGATTCGCCCAAACAGTAAAATAGGTTTCAGGAATAGCAGCCGCTTCGACAAAACTCAGATTCTTTGGGATTTTTAAGGTTTGGTTGGCTGGTACCGCACAATATTCTGCGTATCCACCACCATTGGTCAGTGCACAGACTTTATCTCCAACTTTAAACTGGGTGACGTGTTCGCCGACTTGAGCAATCACACCTGAAACTTCTAGCCCAGGAATTAGGGTTACGCCTTTAGGCATCGGATACAGCCCTTGGCGCTGTAAAATATCAGGTCGGTTAATTCCTGTTGCGTAGACTTCGATGAGCACTTCATCTGCTTTAATCTCTGGTCGAGGCCCTTG
The DNA here is from genome assembly GCF_023702675.1 of Acinetobacter sp. C26M. NCBI lineage: Bacteria > Pseudomonadati > Pseudomonadota > Gammaproteobacteria > Moraxellales > Moraxellaceae > Acinetobacter > Acinetobacter sp. C26M. The sequence goes on along the minus strand of NZ_CP098478.1, from coordinate 1,889,557 downwards.
AAGCACTTGTAAAACTTCAGGACCGCCAGCTTGTGTAATTTCGATATATTTCATTTGTTCTACGCTATTTTGATTCATCTGATCATGACTCCGTTTCAGTATTCGATTCAGCATGCTTGGGTGGAAAACCAAACTGCTTTTTAAATTCTCGGCTAAATTGAGAAGAACTCTGATATCCAACAGCATAAGCCGCTTGCGCCACACTTTGGTCTGCGTTTTGCAACAGTTGTTTTGCCTTATGCAACCGAACCACTTTTAAATATTGCAATGGTGAATGTTGTGTGACTTGTTTAAAGGCCTTATGAAATGCAGAAGTACTCATATTGGCTTGTTCTGCAAGCATTTCTACAGTGAGCTTTTCGGTAAAATGATGTTGAATATATTCACAAATTTTATAAATCGGTCTGAGATTCCCCTGAGCGAGCAAGCCTTTTAAAGCATCTGCACCCGAATGTTGAATCACACGATAAAGCAACTCCCGTTTAATTTGATCTCCCAAGATCAATACATCCTGTTCAGAAGTCAGCACATTTAACAGTCGAATCAAAACACTCGATACGGTTTGATCATACTGAATCACACTCATCCCTGTGGTCAGTGGTTTAAATCGGTAATTTTCAAAATAGGTTTTAGCCAGTAGCTCATTTACAGTCTCTGCCTCTAACTTCATGCTGATCGCAATCATCGGTGCTTCTGGACTGGCTATGGTGTCACAATCAAATGGCATTGAAACAGCGACGATCAGGCATTCGTTTTGCTTGAATGAATAAGTTTCCGTACCAATATAGCCACGTTTTTGACCTTGCAATACAAATACGAGGGTTGGTTCCTGCAACACCGCAATCGGTGGTGTGTTGTGATCGACACGCATTAGGGTAATGCCATCAATCGCTGTAGCAAAAAAGCCTTCTTTATTTACCAGTTTTAGGAATAATTTGATCAGTGTTTGGTCATTCATCATGTGTCATCTGATGATTTGAAATGTGATTTTTATTATTAAATAGCAAACAGATAAAAACTGTTAGTTTTATGCAGAATTAGGCATGGAATATAGAGCTTTCGAACGAAAAATAATGTAAAGCCATCCAGTAATAATGTTTAACTTATTATATTTCTATAATTTTTAATATTTTCTTTAATTCATAAGCAACCTGATCTTCGTCATACATGTATGCTCCCCCACTTGGGACATAGGACGCTAACATGAGAATAATATCATTTACAAAATCTTGTTCTAACTTCAAACTCTCAAGTAGGAACTCAATTTTATTCGCATTCTTTATAGATATATCCTTTTTATTGATAAATTGTTCAATACAACAAATTAGCTCATTTTTAAGCATCGTAATCCTAAAATGAATTATTACAAATATTTTTACTTTACTCGATACTTTCTGTTTAGTAAAACTGACTCGAATCCAACATCTGTAAAGTAATTTTTTTCACTTCATCACGACTTTGCATAATATGCGCTTCAATCGCATTGATTGCTTGTTCAGTTTGTCGATCGAAAATAAAACCTAAGATTTTTTGATGTTCCTGATAAGTTGCTTCAACTCGATAATCTTTAGAAAAATCCAAACGGCGAATAATCCGAATACGCTCACTTAAGTCTCGATGAATCCTTGCCATTTCATTATTGCCTGAAGCTCGGACCAAAGCACAATGAAAATCCTCATCTTGCTGAGAAAGCTGTTTAATGTCTTTTAAATACTCAGATGGTTGTAATAACCACAGGTCTTTTAACACTGACAGCTCAACTGAGTTGTGGTGGTCAATCTGACAGAGTTTTCGAATCGAATCTTTTTCCAAAACAATACGTACATCATAAAGTTCTTCATAATAACGAAAATTGAGCGGCCGAATCTGCCAACCGCTCCGAAAGCTCACATCAACATAGCCTTCTTGTTGCAAACGATACAAGGCTTGTCGGATTGGGGTACGACTCACATCATAGGCTTTAGCAACTTCAGACTCAGTAAAGCGTTCACCTGGCATCAATTTGAAGTCAAAAATATCATTCTTGATACGTTGGTAAACTAGCTCAGACAAATTGTCTGAGCCTTTGGTTGTGTTCTTTATGTTGATGTTAGCTTCTTTCATGCAAGCTTATTCCATATAGACCAATGGTTCACCACTGTGTACGGTTTGCCCTGCTCTGCAAATAATGGCTTTGACGATGCCATCCTCTTCCGCATACACAGGCAATTCCATTTTCATGGCTTCAATAATAGCAACAGTTTCGCCTTTTTTGATCTCTTGCCCATGTTCCACAAAGATCTTCCAGATATTTCCTGTCATTGATGCATTTAAAGAAGAAAGATGGCTGTAATCAACATCAATGGCTTGTTCAACATGTTGCTCAGGTTGTGCAGCAAACTCTTCCTTCCAGCGATTGACTTCGGTGCTAAAGGCCTGTTGTTGCTTGTGTTTAAAAGCCGCAATACTTTCTGCTTCATTGTCCAAGAACTGTACATAGTCTGCATAATCAAACTCAGTTTCTTCAATTTGAATTTGAGCACGGCCATTTTCAAAATCTGCGCGCCATTCATTCAATTCAGCTTCGGTCACAGGGAAATATTTAATCTGGTCAAAGAATTGCAAGAACCATTGCTTATCTCCAAATTGCTTGTTCTTTTTAAACTTGTTCCAGATCGGCAGCGTCCGCCCAATCAACTGATAACCACCCGGTGAATCCATGCCATAAATACACATGTACATCCCACCAATACCGACAGTACCCTCAGCGGTAAAAGTACGTGCAGGATTATACTTAGAACTGAGTAAGCGGTGACGTGGATCAATCGGTACTGCACATGGCGCTGTCAGATAAACATCGCCTAAACCTAGCACTAAGTAGTTGGCATCAAAAATAATATCTTTGACTTCATCACGATGTGCTAGCCCGTTAATACGTTGGATAAAATCAACGTTATTCGGTAACCATGGTGCCTTGGCGCAAACACTTTCCTGATAGCGCTCTACTGCACCCAAAGTGGCACTGTCCTCAAACGCCATTGGTAAATGCACAATACGCGATGGGATTTTGAGCTGGCTTAAATCACCCATTTTTTCTTCAAGTTTAAGCAATTGATAAATGAGCTCAGCTTGTGGAATCACCAGACCATCATATTTAATTTGTAGGGAACGCACACCTGGTGACAGTTCCAAAACACCTACAAGATTGGCATCACGAATCATTTGAATCAATTGGTGCACTCGTAAACGTAGCGCCAAATCTAAAACGTTTTCACCATATTCTAATAAAATATAGCTATCACCTGCTTGGCGATAAACTGTTTTTGGCGATAATGCTGTTGGTTCACGTTGAGCCAGAATAGTGGAAAAGACATCTTGAGCAGGTTCAATGGTTTCAACGACTTTGGCGGCATCTGCAAAGTTCTGGATATTGTCGATTTGTTTCCGTTCTAACGCATTGGCTTGCTCTGCCGTGATTGGGTAAAAACGGATTTTGTCATCGGCTTTCAGTTGACCTACTTTCCACAGTTCAGCCTTGGCAATGGTTACTGGACAAACGAAGCCACCTAAACTTGGGCCATCTTTTGCCAAAATCACAGGGAAATCACCCGTAAAGTTGATCGCACCAATTGCATATTCACAATCATGCACATTGGATGGGTGCAAACCAGCTTCACCACCATTTTCTCTTGCCCAGCTCGGTGTCGGACCTGAAAGTCTGACCCCTAAACGGTTTGAGTTAAAGTGAACCGTCCACTCAGAAGCAAAGAATTCTTCGACATATTCAGGTTTAAAGAAATCAGGTGCACCATGTGGTCCATACAACACTGCGATTTCCCATTCATTGCTATACTCAGGGATGAGATCTTTGGATAAGGCTTGAGGCTCATCAATCGCAAGCGGTAATTCCGCACTGGCAAATTGTGCATCGACCATTTTGATCATGTCGCCAACACGTAAAGTCCGCCCTGCATGACCACCAAAATTACCTAATGCAAATGTTGATCGGCTACCCAAATATAGGGGTACATCCAGACCATCACGCACAGCTAAATAAGTACGACATCCAGATGCCACCTGACCAACTTTCAAAGTTTGACCAGCTTTGACCTTAATCGGTTGCCAAAAGGCAATCAGTTGATCATCCAACAAAGCCGTACAGCTTGCACCTGTGAGTGCAATGGTGGTATCGGCATGGAACTTTAAGGTTGGGCCCACCAAGGTAAACTCAAAACCTGCTGCTTTGGCATCATTGCCGACAATACGGTTGGCGAGTTGGAACGCATAATCATCCATTGGGCCAGATGGTGGTACACCAATATTCCAATAGCCTGTACGCCCTGGATAATCTTGAATGGAACTCAATGTACCTGCTTGGATCACTTCAATGACTTTTGGCGAATAATCAAAATCATCAAGCATCCGTGTCCAGATTTGCATGGATTCAAATCGTTGGTCAGAAACAATCGCGCGTGCATAATCCAAGTTGGTGCTGATGCCATTTAAACGCGTTTCAGCTAAAACCACTTTTAGTTTTTCAATCGCAGCAGCTCGATCTTCCGCATGCACAATAATCTTTGCAATCATTGGATCAAAATACTGAGAAATTTCTGTGCCTGTTTTCACCCATGTATCAACACGGATACCTTCTGGAAATGACACTTCGGTGAGCACACCCGGGCTAGGTTGGAAATTTTTCACAGGATCTTCGGCATAGACTCGGACTTCAATTGCAGCACCTTGCGGTTTGATATTGCTGAGATAGTCCCAATCCAATGCATCACCCGCCGCAACTTTGAGCATACACTCAATCAAGTCGAGAACAGTCACCATTTCCGTTACTGGATGCTCCACCTGTAAACGGGTATTCACCTCAAGGAAATAAAATTCATCTCGTTGTGCATCGTAAATAAATTCAACCGTTCCTGCACTGCGGTAATTCACAGAGCGCCCCAGTTCAACTGCGGCTTGATGTAGCTTTTTACGGGTTGCTTCAGGTAAATTAGCTGCAGGTGTTTCTTCAACCACTTTTTGGTTACGACGTTGCAATGAGCAATCACGCTCACCAAATGCGACAACTTGACCTTTACCATCACCAAAAATTTGTACTTCAACATGACGTGCTTTATCAATAAAGCATTCAATAAAAACACCTGCATCTTTAAAAAACTGCTCGCCTAGGCGTTTCACGCTTTCATAAGCATCGGCCAGTGCTTGTGGGGTATCGCATCGGGTTAGGCCGATACCACCACCACCAGCGGTGCTTTTGAGCATAATTGGATAACCAATCCGCTCAGCCGCAGTCAATGCTTCCTCTAAACTGTCCAGCAAGCCTGTACCAGGGGTCATTGGTACATGAGCCGCTGCGGCAAGTTCACGTGCACGATGTTTTAGACCAAATTCCAGAATCTGTTCTGCAGTTGGCCCCATAAAGGCAATATTATTTTCTTCACAAGCACGAGAGAAATCGGCACTCTCAGACAGAAAACCATAGCCTGGAAAAATTGCTTCTGCCCCAGTCTGTTTAGCAGCTTGAATCAGTTTTTCGATACTCAAATAAGTATCGGCAGGTTTTAAACCATCTAGTGCAATTGAGATATCTGCATCCTGTACATGCTGAGCATAGCGGTCGCTGTCCGAATAAACCGCGACACTGGTAATGCCTAATTTTTTCAGTGTTCGAATTGCTCTAACAGCAATTTCACCACGGTTTGCAATAAGTACGGTCTTAAACATGATGATTCCCCCTCAAAAATTAATTAGCTGTATTGACGACTTGACTATTGCGATGCTGGATATACGCTCTCCAGCCACCAAAATGGCTGATATTCTCGGCATCGCCTAAGCCATAGGGTTCACAAATAAAACCTTTAACCCAACGGCCATCTTCAAGTTCGACATTGCCCATGCCCAATGGGGTTGGAATTTCTGCTACAAACTCACCGAAACGTGCTGTGGGTACATCCCAAAGCTCGACAATGATGCTTTGTCCATCTTGTTGACGAGCCAAACCTGGTTTTGGCGGAACCGTACCATTTAAGGCATAAAGCGCATAATCCTGAGAGGTTTTGGTGGTTTCGACATGAACCGCACCACGTGTGGTGAGTTGGAAATTCAGTGGCATACCAGTTAAATGCGCACCGACAACCGCGACACGAATATGATGAGGTGACAGCAAAGTCGGTGCACTTGCTACAGCTAATGTCTTATCTAACGCACCGAGTTTCAGTGCTAAATAGTTCTGCCATGCTTTGCCGAAATGCACCAAGGCTGCATCGTGCCAAGCAGGTGCAATTAAAGTGATACCAAATGGTAGGTTGTCTGCTCTAAAGCCTGCGGGTAATGCCAAAGCACTTAAATCTGCGAGATTGGTAAAATTGGTATAAGTGCCGAAATGCGCGTTATATTCAATCGGGTGTTGTTGCATTTGTTCAATGGTATAAATCGTTGGTGAAGTTGGCACGATCAAGGCATCAAACTCAGCCAAGCTAGCTTGGATTTTTCGGGTCAAATCCTGTTTTAAATATTCAGCATTGTAGGCATCCACCGCGGAATATTTTTCACCTTGTTGAATAATCTCTAAAACGGTCGGATCAAAATCAGCAACATTGGTTTTGAGTAGGTCAGCAGCCGCTGCAGTACGTTCTGCCACCCAAGGGCCTTGATAAAGTTGTGCTGCAAGTTGCTCAAAAGCAGAGAAATCAATGCGAGTAATTTCAGCATTTAAGCTTTCAAGTAATTGAATGGTGTGTTGAAAAGCTTTTTCAGCCAATTCATCACCAAAGAAGTTCAATTTATTCGGGATGGCAAATTTCAGCTTACTAGAGAAACGTGCAGGTACGTTTTTAGGATGCTGACGTGAATAGCTATCTAAAATATCGTAAGCTTCGACTTGAGCAGCCACCAATTCAGCGTCAGCCACAGTGAGAGCAAAGATAGAAATACAATCAATGCTCTTTACTGCGGGTAATAGACCACGATTAGAAAAGCGCCCTTTGGTTGGCTTTAAACCGACAATATTATTAAATGCTGCTGGCACACGCCCTGACCCAGCGGTATCAGTTCCTAAAGAAAATGGAACTAAACCACGTGCAACCACACTAGCCGAACCCGAACTTGAGCCGCCACTGACATATTCAGGTTTAAAACTATTCGGTACTGCCCCAAAAGGTGAACGTGTGCCAACCAAACCCGTCGCAAATTGATCAAGATTGGTTTTGCCAACGACAATTGCTCCTGCTTGTTTAAGTAAACGAATCGTTTCAGCATCTTGTGTTGCAACACGATTCAGTGCCTTACATGCCGCTGTAGTGACAAAACCAGCGACATCAATATTGTCTTTGACTGCGAATGGCACACCATAGAGAGGAAATTGTTTTTGCAGATTTTCAGCATCTTGAGTCAGTTGCTTTAAAGATTGGATTTGTTGCTCAACTAAATCTGTACTCGCAATCGAAATCCAAGCAACATCCTGAGGATCAAGTGCTAAAACCAGCTCTTTCAAAATATCGAGTTGAATTTCTTGCTTTAAATACGCCGTTTGCCATTCAGAAATTGTCCAGCCTAAAGTTTTTATTTCGCTCACTTTATGAATCCTATCTTGTATACAAGTTTGAATAGATAAAAGCAGAAAGTGTGCCAACAATAATTTTATTATATAAATTAATAACTTAATATACAACCCAAACTACAAGACGGTTTGAATGGTTTATTTATGGTGCTAAAAAGATTCGACAAAAATACCGATGCGCTATAACTCAGCAAATTTTTATCGAGAGTGAAAGAATCAAAGTAAATGTGATGAAATGCGATTTAAATTATTTATATTTATAAGATTATTTATTTACTTTTAGATAGTTAGTTAAATCTTCAAACTCAGTTGCTACTGCTTTAATTGCTTGCTGCTCCATGGCTCTATATTTTTTGAGCACGACTTGCCCCAATTCGGTTACTACTGCACCACCACCATGCGTTCCACCTGTTTGGGTATCGACCAGATTGGAATGAAAGCATTGGTTCATGGTATCCACCAACTGCCATGCACGGCGATAACTCATATCCATAGACTTTGCTGCTTGGGAGATTGATCCTGTACGATGAATCGCTTCAAGTAGCTCAGCTTTACCTGGACCAAAAGCAATCTGCTGATCAGATAAGATTCGCACATGTAGCTTTAATTGTGCTTTTGACATTTCTTATTACCCAAGATTTAATGATGTATTTCACATCATCAAATCCTATCACTTTTAAATTAGAAATGAATCACGGTGCGAATCGACTTACCTTCGTGCATTAGGTCAAAGGCATGATTAATATCATCCAATGCCATGGTATGCGTTACAAACGGTGCCAGCTCAATCTCACCTTTCATTGCATCTTCAACCATTTTTGGTAATTGACTACGACCTTTTACACCGCCAAAAGCAGTTCCCATCCATTTACGTCCTGTCACTAACTGGAATGGACGTGTTGAGATTTCCTGACCTGCACCCGCAACGCCAATAATCACCGATTGTCCCCAACCACGGTGTGCACATTCGAGTGCCGAACGCATAACATTTGTATTGCCAATACATTCAAAAGAATGGTCAACACCCCAACCTGTCATTTCAACAATCACTTGTTGAATCGGTTGATCATAATCTTTTGGATTTAAGAAGTCAGTTGCACCAAACTGTTTTGCTAGTTCAAATTTATCTGGGTTGGTATCAATGACAATAATACGCCCAGCTTTGGCTTGACGTGCGCCTTGTACAACTGCAAGACCAATACCACCTAAACCAAACACAGCAACGCTGTCACCTTCCTGTACCTTCGCAGTGTTATGTACCGCACCAATCCCTGTGGTTACACCACAACCCAATAAGCACACTTGTTCGTGATTGGCTTCAGGGTTAATTTTTGCCAAAGACACTTCAGCAACGACGGTATATTCACTAAAGGTTGAACAACCCATATAGTGATAAATCGGTTGTCCATTATAAGAAAACCGTGTTGTGCCATCTGGCATTACACCTTTACCTTGAGTTGCACGAACAGCAACGCATAAATTGGTTTTGCCCGATTTACAGAATAAGCATTCTTTACACTCAGCGGTATACAACGGAATCACATGGTCACCGACTGCAACACTAGTCACACCTTCACCCACTTGCACCACAACCCCTGCACCTTCATGTCCCAGTACTGCGGGGAAAACACCTTCAGGATCATCACCTGACAAAGTGAAAGCATCGGTATGGCACACACCAGTATGGGTAATTTTAATCAGAACTTCACCTGCTTTAGGTGGTTCAACATCAAGCTCTACGATTTGTAATGGTTCGCCTGCGGCAAAAGCAACGGCTGCACGAGATTTAATCACAATGACACTCCTTTGGGTCAGTTGATATTTCAACCATGCATTGTGTTATCGGCTAAAACAACATAAACAAGGCATGAAACACAGACAATGGCAGCTCCCTTGTCAAGTTTCATAACGCAGTTTACGGAAGTTTTAGCCATAACCCTATGGGACAGGTAGATTTTTTATCGTTACGGCGTTAGGTTTTGCTTACTTAGAATCACTAAGTTTCACAAACCCTGCCTTGTACCGCTTAAAAAATCTCTTCTGTCACAAGCATCTGTGAAATATCAGCTGCCCCTAATTTACTTTAAATAAGATTTAAGAATTTTACTGACTTGAATGAGCTCTTGACTGCGTTGCAACTCAGACGATTCACCAACAACTAAAGTGTCTTTGAGATGAATTTCGAGAAGTTCCGTCATCAAACCATTTAATGCACCACGAACTGCACAGATTTGCTGCAAGATATCAGCACATTCTGTGTCACTTTCCAAAGCCCTTTCCACACTCTGAACTTGACCTTGGATTCGTCTTACACGTGTGAGAATCTTTTTTTTATCCTCTAATTGTTTAGGCATAATGTCGACCACATTAAATCTAAAAATATACTATACACCAGTATAGTACTTAAGCTCAATATTTGTTGATCTAGATTCTATTAAGCTGTGTCCATTGGAATGAATTTACAAAGAAAATTAAATTATTAAAATGATAACCCATTGATTATCTTTATAATTACATTTCACCCTTGGAACAAAACAGCATTTAGATATATAAGAAAATCAATCACCTACACATTACTGTTGGATCCAAACGCTTGATCAATAAAATGATAAACAATTCATACCATTTTAAGATAATGACACTTGTTATCATGTTAGGAATTGGTGGTTGTTCTTTGCCACCCAATCAGAACCATGATCGGAGTAACTCCTTGCATACGAAAACAAAGTGGATGAATGATCCACAAGCCGATCTTAATATTGAAAAAGGTTTAACTGCATTTTTAGCATTGGATGATGCCTTTTTAAGTATTGCTTCCCGTATTCATTTAATTCGAAATGCCAAGCATCAATTGGATTTACAATATTATATTTGGAATGACGATGCCATTGGCAACATGATGCTACATGAGTTACTCAAAGCAGCTGATCGTGGGGTAAAAGTCCGTTTATTGATTGATGATCAAAATGGCATAAAACTAGATAAAACCTTAAAAGCCCTGGCCCAACATCCAAATTTTGAAATCCGTATTTTCAATCCTTATAAGTTTAGGCACTTACGCTTTATTGATTATGTTTTTAGACTGAAACAGATTAATCATCGTATGCACAATAAGCTCACTATTGCCGATCATTCAATTGCGGTTACAGGTGGCCGTAATATCAGTAGTGAATACTTTGAAGCCAGTGACCAGTTTCAGTTTAGCGACATGGACATTTTGTTCTATGGTAAAGCAGTTGATCGCGCGGAACAGGTTTTCGATGAATTTTGGACCGATAAACTCAGTTATTCAACAGAACAATTAATGGGTTCTGGTACACCTCAACAATTGGAAAGTTTAAGAAATACTTATAAAGCCTTAGATCAAGTGGATACACCTACCGAAGATAAACTCGAAGCCGCTCAAGATTATTTAAAATTACGTTTACAAAACTATCCAATCCAATGGGCAAAAGCACATTTTGTCGCAGATCATCCGAATAAGGCCTTAGGACAAGCCAAAGATCAGCAGCTTTTATATGCCCAAGTTTTGAAAATTATGGGTAAACCAGAACAGCATATGGAGTTAGTTTCGGCTTATTTTGTTCCTACGAAACAAGGAACGACCTACCTCAATCAACTCTCTAAAGATGGTATTAAAGTCCGTGTCCTAACCAATAGCTTGGTGGCCAATGATGTCGCCGTGGTGCATTCTTTTTATAGCCAATACCGTAAACCACTTTTAAAAAATGGCGTTCAACTGTATGAGTTTAAACCAAATATTGAACGAAAAAAACGAACTTGGTATGAAATCGCCACAGGCAGCGTAATCCCTGTAAAAGGCAAAAACCGTTCAAGTTTGCATGCCAAATTTTTTGATGTCGATGGAAAGGTTTTTATTGGTTCATTTAACTTTGACCCGCGCTCTGCCCATTTAAACACTGAAGTTGGTTTAGTAGTTGAATCTGATCATTTACAAGACCAAATCACCGCTATGCTTGATCAGCATTTATTACAAGTGGCTTATCAACTCAAATTAGATCAAAACGGTGATATTGTTTGGTATGAGCATAAGGAAAATGGTGAAGTTATTGAGCACCATCATGACCCTGAAAGTACCAGATTCCAGCGCTTTACCATGCACTTTGTGTCTTATTTTCCAGTTGAATGGATGATGTAAATCACCCTTCAATAAGATTTAATTTGCTGAATTGACATCTTTCTTCATCCTAAAAGGGCAGTCAATTGATTTGGTCTGAATTTGCTCATGTAAGAGAATTCAGAATCAAACGTTTAGATGGGTTAAATATCCTCGGATGATGGAGTGTTTAAGCTAATCCAAAGTCATTTCAAATAAACACAGCCCTTCTATCTCTAACGGCATCTTAATCTGTGTAAAAGATGCCTGTTCAAGTGCATCCAAATGCTCTTGTTTAGTCATATAAAGCTGATTATTTTGCATTGCATGTGCTGTACACAAATGATCACACACTAAATAATAGCCTTGAGGTTTTAATAAGGTTTTTACGATTCTATGAAAATCGGTTGCATAGCATTTATGTCGAAGCTCATGTAATGCTTGATGGATAATAATCAAATCATACTTCTGAGAGAATGTATTCTGCCAATCAGCAGCTTTAAAGCTTCCAACCAAATAGGTTGCCCGTGCTCTTTCAGCGGCATTGAGTTTTTCTTGTGCCAGCTGATGCATCGCTTCTGAAAAATCAAAAGCGGTATACTCAATGTTAGTAAGTTGCGAGAGCAAATGTTGAGCTAAAAAACCTGGCCCAGAACCAAGTTCTAATATCTGATATTGTTCAGAAATATGCGGTCTAATAAGATTGGTATAATATTCAAAAAAGTTCTTGCGCCACGGTCTTTTTATATTCGCCGTTTCTTGCCATTCCAAAGCATCAGCGAAATTTCTTAAATCAATTGGACTTGCGACATCCTGCATTTATTTCCCCCTTTAATAATTAGATTAAACCAATTTGGCTAAAGAACTGTTGATAGGCTTCAGCTTTCTTTTCTAGTGCTAATGGATAGGCTCGCGATGATGACGGCAGTCGATATAGACTCAGCTCTCGATCAGCATAATTTACCTGCACCGACTGTCCAATCATAGGTTTAATGGCTTGCGCTGGAAAATGTTGCATCAACGTATCTGTTGCTTTATCACCTGTGGTCATGATGGTATGACACAGTGGAATTTGTTCAAGTAATTTGGATAAATCTGTAGGCGTGACAATTTCTAAAAATTTATCAGAAGCATTACCTTGCAAGCGTTTCACTTGATAGGCCGTGTCAAAGATTCCTACACCAATTTGAGTTAAGAACTCACGGATAAGTTGTTCTTTAAAGTTTTTATTGGCTAAGTCTAAAAAGTAATCTTTATCATTAGAAAAGATCAGACCGAAGATTCTCCACATGTCGTTTTGATAGTTTGGATAGTAAAAATCCATCTTCCACCGACTTTGCGGTGGTGGAAAACTACCGAGCATCAGTAGCTTAGCAGTCGCTGGTAAAAACGGTTGTAATGGGTGTGTTTCTATTTTGATATCAGTCATTTATATAAATAGCCAAATTTTAAATTGAGCGAAAAATTTTATTTATTTTATAGAATCTTGTAGTGTTTTGCTTGGATGTTTTTATTGGTTGAAATTTCACCTGCACAATATCATTTTTTCTTTGAGTTTGCTGATCTGACAGCGTTAATTTCACTGATAAAGCTCTGCGTTCAGGCACATAAATAAATCCCTAAAAATATAAGTTATCTTTCTAAATCACCTTTATGATGCTAAATAGTTCAATCAAAAAGATGTCTTAAGGCATCGTCTTCTTCACCTGAACTAGGATATTCTCTAGATCTAGCAAATTCTTGCTCTCTCATTTCACGTTCGAATTTTTCAGTCTCAAGTCTAGCTTTTTCGTTATCAATTATACGTTGCTGATTTTTCCTAGCTTTTTCAGCTGCTTCCTGTTGAACTCTTACTTGATACTCCACCTCAATCTCAGCCATTTTTTGCATGTGCTGTTGAAATTGCTGTTGTTTTTTTTGTTCTCTTTGCAATCGATCATGATTAGATTTCCATATAACCCCAAACATTAATAGAAAAATAATACTCAGAATAATGTAAATTTTATTCATTAGCTAATGCCATTCCCAAGATAACAACAACGAACTCTTGTAAAGTCGTTTAGATTCTCTGATTTATTTTGTTTGGATTATAGCGAGCTAAAAATAAAATTTACAAAAAACAGATGAATGGAAATACAACAAAAGCCGTACTAACGTAGCTTTTCATATTGTTTAATTATTTGGATCTAAAACTCCCAGTAGTATTTCCTTTGCAATCAATTTGAATTTTATCCATTGTCAAAGATCTTCCATCATTCATCATTAGATATTGCTTAGCGCTTAGGTAATAGTTTAACTGTCCAAAAGGATGTTTAAAATTACAGTGGCTAGCTAAACTTTTACTTCATAACATCAATGGCATATAACATATATAATATCAATCACTTAGTTACCTTTAATCACAATTAATTCCAAGCTTTTCACTGTAACTTTCAGTCATGATTTTCAGATCATTCATCAGTTTATTTTTAGATTCTTCTTTTGAAAGCTTTAGTGTTGCAGGTATAAACTCATACTTATAAATTTTAGGATAGTTTAGACACAACACGTATTTCTGAACATCTTTTTCAGCTAGAGGGTCATTAAGAATAACTAAAAATTCTTCAATCTTTTTGTTGGCTTCTACCAAATGTTTTTTTGCTACTCTTTCCCCCAAATTTGGTAGTTGGTCACAGCCAACAATTAATGCTGCAAGGCAAAGTATTAATATTTTTTTCATGCGATTAGCTTTTAAAGATATTGAAGATGAGTGAGTTGAAAGAAGAAATTTATAGCATAATTTTTGAAAAAACAACGACTTTAAAAACAAAAATCAGATGAATTAATATACACCTTTACTACTTAGAATTATTCACTTTTCAGTTTTATACAATTTGATTTGCTACTGCTGAAAAAATTTTACTATTTTAATCATTTATGAATAAATCATGTTCATGTTGTCATCATTCATAAACATGGATATGAATAAGTGAAGCCACGTTATCTATTTTTTCTATTCTATCTTTTACTTTTCGAAGAATGCTTCAACTATTTCAATGACTTTCAAGGCAAGCTCAATGCTTAAATTAGGGGATTGATTTTTCTATTTAATCGTATCCAAAGCATCAGCATCTTTGATCTAAATTGTATAAGCTGAGACTTGCACTTAAATCATATATGCACCAAAATTATCATGAATCAATTCGAATATTGACTCGAGTGATATCAATATAAGTAACAAACGAACAGTCATATATTTTTGATAAATCATTAAAACTCCAATTTTCAATTGAAGAAATCTAATTTTGAGCAAAAATAAACTTGAGTATTTACTATATAATATTTATCTACAATTTTTATTATTCAAGATAATATTACCTAAAGTCTCTCCAACCTTATTTTTATATAATACCTCAACTTTATGGTCGTTAACGCCCATGTATTTAAAATTGAAAAGCTCTTTACACCATACCTGAAAACCTTCCTTAGTGCTAATGAAGTCAGCTAAATCCTTTTCTTCAGCTTCTGATAAGTCTAAAGTGGGGCTCAATGTTACCGAAGAATAATGTGGTGTCATAGAAGCTGCTGTTATCTTTATTAACTCATTTGATTTATCAGTCAGTGAACTTGACGCCTTTTCTTTTGCCTTATTAAAAAAATCTATAGCTCGATCAAGATCTATAAATTTGAAATCCTGCCCTACGATCCCTAATTCTTTCAATTCATCATCAGCATTAAAATCGCCATTCGCTGTTACATTAAGACTGAAAGCTAATAAGATTGAAGCAATTAAAATTTTTGTCATAAAAACCCCCTTTATAATAGAAGTAATTTATCAAATGAATAATCCGAAGTCATTAAAAAAAACACTTTAAGCGGTTTAATTTATATTAGACTCTTTATGCAATAGACAATTAGTTTTGATTTTGGATTTCGTCTTCAGTAAACACATAGGAACATATATCAAGCCTTTGTTTTATCTTGAATAAATTCATACTTAGAATTTGTTCCCTAGGTTATATCTAAATACTACCCCATATGGGCTGAGCCTAGAAAATCTTTAAATAGGTCATTTCCTACATCATTCTTCATTTGGCGTGATCTATAAGGTTATTTAAATTTTAGATCGATCAGGGCTAATCCTACTAAAAAGATGATAGTGATAAATTCTATTTCCTAGCTGTATCTGATTGCTTAAAAATTAATATTCATGTGAAACATGTAACAATATTAGAATGCTTATCATATACAGATTGATGATTTTATAGCTGTACCAAACTATCATCACTATGCTACATGTTTAGCTACATTTGTGAATGTCTAACTACATAAGCGCAATATCGTTACAAACGAACAAATAAGATCGATAGGCCTAAAAACACAATAATGACTCCAAAAAACTTGTTGATATAAACACTGATCTTAGAGTCTGCTCTGACATTGGCGGCAATTTTACCCGCTAAAAATACAATTGGAATTTGTATTAATAACATGACAATGATCAACTCAATACCAAGTATTAACATTTGAAACATAGTACGGCCAGCTTCGAGATGAATGAACTGTGGAATGAAAGCCAGCGTAAATATGATAGCTTTTGGATTTAAGAGATTAGTAAGTAATCCTTCTAAATAAAGATTTTTATAGCTTTTTTTAGACTTCTTGTTATCAATGCTGAGTGGATTATTATTTATAAATAGACTAAAACCAACCCACAAAATGTATAGTGCACCAAGAATGATAAAACTTTTATACAGTACAGCAGAAGAATAAATTAAAGCCGTTACACCAGCAATCGCAAATAGGATATGGAACATCACTCCAGTCACAGCGCCCAATACAGTGATCAATCCCGCCCTAGCTCCCAGACTCATTGCATTTGATAATGCACGCAACATATCAGGACCAGGAATAAGCGTTAAAATCATCGCAGAAATAGCAAATAGCCAAAGTGTTGAAATATCCATAAACATCATTTGAAACGTTAATTGGACATATTTTCAATATCTTTAAACCCACAAGATAGAATGATATTGCTCAGCGGCTAAAGTTGCGATAGTTACGAGGAGTCGTCCCATAAGTAGATTTAAATGCTCTTCCTAAATGGGATTGATCAGAAAAGCCACAGCTAACTGCAATTTCTGCAATTTCATGACCTGTCGAAAGCATTCTTTTCACATGTTGTAGCTTAAGTTGCCGTTGATAACGGCTTGGGGACAAACCAAACTTTGCTGTAAATTGACGACATAAATGGAATTTCGACATTCCTGCTGCTTGTGCTAATCGATCTAGGCTAATCCCTTCAAATTGATAATCATGAAGATATTCTTTTGCTCGTATTAAATGTGATGATGCTGAACTCTTTTGACTTGCAAAGTTTTGCACTCCAATAGAAGAAAATACGTGAAGAAATTCTGCCATACAATCACTCCAAACAACCTCTCTTTCAAACTTATCAGTGTCTGTGTTTGTTAAAACTGTGGCAGCTTCACAAAGTTTTTTTGCAAATACAGTTTGTTTTAGACCAGCTACAATATTCGGAGGCAAATGTATTTCCATACTTTCAGCAGTATTAAATACACTCTCCACCTTTGGATAAAACATAAAATAGCGACATCCTTGCTCACCAACGACTGTTCCAGCATGGATTTCTCCTGGAGCAATGATGCTGACTTCACCACGTTGAACAATTCCTTCCATTTTTTGCTGAGCACTATTGTTATTAGCCCCGCGTAACACAACACCAACTGACCAAGTATCATGCCAATGCCTTTCAAACTCATGGTCAGAAAAATCTGCGATAAGTAGCTCTAAACCATCTAGATCATCAAAACAATGTATTCGTGCAGAATTTTTCATATCAGCTCAATCTTAAAGATTTAGACAGTTCATAATGAATGTGAAATTTATTATACGTGATCTTAAAGAAAAGCTTCATTAAAGAGCCTTTAGATTTTTTAAAACACCTTCCAGCCAACTAAAGCATTTTAGAAATAAACCATTAATATTTAAGTAATTTAAATCTAAATGTTTTGATTCTTTTCACCCAATATTGAGAACATCAACGGTAAATTTTTGCCAAAATGCTCAATCCTGTATTTTTCATTCTCTTTAGTCATATTACTAAAACAGTTATAGGATGAGTAATCATATTCTTTGAATTCGAGAACATTTATTCCATGATTGATTAAACTTGTAAATATTTCACTCAGGCTATGATTCCATGTGATCGCTTGATAGGTTATTTCTGCTGATTTATCAGCATAAGAGCCAGTAGATGTTTCACTTATAGGGTCATTTTTGAAGTAGCTATATGTTATATTTTTAATTTCATCATCAAACATCCATATGATGGGATGAAATTCAACAATTAAAAATTTACCCCCAATTTTTAAAAAATTGGATATCACCTTAGCCCATAAGTCTAAATTTTCTAACCATCCTATAACGCCATAACTCGTAAATACGTAATCATATTTTTTGTCTAAAACACTAGGTAGTTCATAAATATTGGAGCAAATAAACTCTACATTTAAACCTAGTTCATTGTTAAACTCTTTTGCTTTCTTTATGGCTTCTTCTGAAAAGTCTATAGCTGTAACATTAGCACCAAGTTGAGCCAAAGACATAGAATCTTGTCCGAAATGACATTGTAAATGTAGTATGGATTTTCCTGAAATATTTCCTAAAATACCCAATTCTATTGGGTTTAGCGTGTTTCTTCCTTTTAGAAAGGAAATATTGTCATAAAACTCGCTTTTGATATGCGCATTTGTTTTTAAATTCCAAGCATTCTTATTAATACTGATATAGTCACTCATCTTTTATCCTTTAAGAACTTAAAACTAGTTTTAATTATAAAGAAAGCCCTTAAGGGCCTTCTTTTACATCTAACTCAAGCATTAAATTGTGATTGAGTCATTTCACCTAAATAGCAAATCGAGATCGCAAATAAATTCTCTGGCTGAGCCGTGGGATCATTCTTTTGGATCCACTCAGCGCCGACGACATTCAACTCATTAAGCTTTGACTTTGAAACTGGCGGTAGATATGTTTCTAAAGGCAACTGAATACTAAAATTTCTTGTATTGCCATTAATACTCTTATCATTAAATGTATAAGCAATTAAGTACCAATGATATTTCTGTTCAGACATTTATTATTCTCAAGTTTAATTATTGAGCTATTTTTATAGCATAAAAAATTAAAACACCCACTCAAAATTCATGTTTTTAATCCTTTTTATCTAAATCAAAGACTCACAACAAACTGTGATGATCTTTGACACATCTAAAGATCATCACAAACCTCATCAGCCTAGGCTTGCAGTAAGCCTCTATCTTTTAAAATCGGTAAAACATGATCCCTGAAATATGGAAATTCTTGGGTGTAATTGAGAAAAGATAAGGTGCTACCTGAAAAACCTGTTTCATCTAACCGTATTAACCCTTCAGCAACTTGTTCGGGAGTACCAACCAACGGAAAACCACCATGACCTACCGCAATACGTTGGCGTAATTGTTCACGTAAATCAGCTGGAAAAGATTTGCAAAATGAAAATAAAGTATCCATCAAATGTTCAACAGCACCATGATCAGCATGATTCAGTTGTCGATCCCATTCTGCTTTGGCTTCTTCTTCAGTAGCACGGCATATTACATGAGCAAAGGTCAGGACTTTAATTTTCCGACCTAAGGTTTCGGCTTCATCTTTAAGTTCTTTAATTTCTGCAACTGAGCGTGCTAAATCAGCAGCAGGTGTAAATAAAAAATCTGAATTTTTAATGGCGAACTCACGTCCTTCTTTTGAACCAGCCGCATTAAAAATGGGTGGAAAAACTTGAGGAGCTGGTTTTCCATAGGTACCTTGGGTTTGAAAAAACTTTCCTTGCCAATCAAAAGGCTCACTACTTTGCCAAGTTTTTTTAATTAATTCATACCACTCTTGTGCATAACCATATCGTGTTTCATGATCATCAGGCAACTGTAAACCCAAAGCATCATATTCAGGTTTATTCCATCCTGCGACAATGTTTAGACCAACACGATTATCACTGACTTGGGCCATGGTTGCGATTTGTTTTGCGACTACAATTGGATGGTTCAGTACCGTATGCAATGTAGCAAAAATCTGAATATTTTTCGTTTTTGCCAATAATGCCGATGTCCATGTTACGGTCTCTAACACCGTTCCATGAAAATCCTTTTTGCCACCATGCCCAATAAAACGTGCCGCGGATAACATAAAATCAATACCGGCATCATCGGCCATTTGCGCTAATTCTAAATTTTGGCTCCAACTGGCATCCCAGCCATCCTCTAGAGTTGAAGGTGTTAAACCGCCAGAACAATTAGAGGCAAAAATGCCCAATTTAAAGTGATCAGATAAATTGAAGTTGTGTTGATACATGTTTTTTTCCTTTTTAATATAAATCGTTAAAAATTTGGAATGGCAAAATCTACTTCCCGAAAAAGCCAGTTTTATCAAAGTAAGGACTTATTTCTCTATGTTATAAAATCAGCCCTGCTGTAGTTAAATTTTCTATAAATTATGTGAAATATAACTTAGCTTAGCAAAATAAATATCAATTATAAAATCCATTTTTCATTAGAATATCAAATCAAATTCAAAATAATCGTCAGTTAATGTGATTGACAAATATCCAGAAATTCATCTATAAATTACTATATATTTCATATATCTATAAAATCTAGGAATAAGCACAATGGAACATCAGAATGACCTTCATCCTTTGGTTGCTCCATTAGCAGCGCTTAACTACCTACATGAAGCACATCAATACATCGATAAGAACCTAACAGTGATACAAGTTTATAATTTAATGACAGGACATCCACCCTTTTGGTTACGCATGGCCTTTAAGATCAGAGATTTTTTAAGTTTAAAGTTAGGAGGTGTGCAACCGATCAAAGGCTTTGATTCGGTTAAACCTGAAAATGTTCAGATCAATGAAAAGTTGGATTTTTTTGATGTGGTGAAAATTACGGACAAGGAATTATATTTACAATCTACAGATAAACATCTCAGCGTATTGGTCGCATTACAACTTCAAGAACATGATGAATTAAAGAATGAGTTAACTGTCACAACCAGTGTGATCACTTACAATCTTTTTGGAAAGATTTACATGCTTCCTGTCTCCTTGGTGCATGATTTAATCGTCAAAAATTCATTAAAGAATTTAAATCAATCGTTTTAAGTGGCAACCACTGAAAGCGCTTATTGAGCATTACTTCCAGTGGGTAATTTTAAATAAGATTGATAAAACTAGATCTTCATATTAATCCCAACTTGAAAACCTCGCCCTGGCAATGGTGCAATATATTTCAAAGGAGAATTATGCGGTCTCGCTTCCTCATTCAGCAGATTTGAGCCATTTAGGAACACGTCAATATCAGAATTCTTGAATTTTAGATGCTTACTGATCTGCATATCGACCATATTGAATGCTGGTAAAGGCTTTTCCTCCGAAACATTCTTCCCTAAATATTTAGGTTTATCATAATAAATACTTGATAGGCGTGCAGCCCAATCTCTGTTACTCCACTCTACGCTTGCACCATAACGGCTTGTTGGCATGTTCGGTAAATAATTGCCATCATTATGCAAACTTGATGAACTCGGATTGATATTTTTATTCTTCACAAAATCAGCAAATGCGCCAAGCGTAAACGTGCCAAATTGCTGCGTATTAATTTTCTGTTTGAGGTCAACTTCAAAACCTGTAATTTCAGTATCTGTTTGAGTCCAGTATTTGAGTGGTAAGCGATTCGCTGTTTGCATTCCAGAATGAGTGAGATAGAGATAATTTTCAAATTTCATCTTATATACAGTGGCTTCAAGATTAAAATCTTGATAATTGAATAAACCAGTCAGCTCTGTATTTTTAGATGTTTCAGGCTCTAACTTTTGATTACCTTGCTCATTAATCATAATTGAATAATGGTTGCCACTCGCATAAAGCTCATTCAGCTCTGGTGCACGTTTCGATACCGCATATCTAAGTTTCATACCTAGATAGTCATTCATTCTAAGATATGAACCGAAGCTATAGCTTTCTAAATCGAAATTGGTATCTTGCAACTTGCTATTCGGTGAGTTGCGAGATACTTTGAAGTCACTGTCTTTGATTGTGTGATCAATACTTTCTTGACGATAGCCTGCATCGAAAGACACACGATTTAGGTCAATTTTTTCTTGGATAAAAATCGCTTGTGTTTTGGTTTTTACATTAGGAAGATAGCGTAACTTGCCCTGTCCTTCGATGCTTCGATTACTCTGACTCAGTCCAAGTAAACCATTTAAGTACGGCAAAGGTTGATGCCTGAAGAGTATCTCAGCTTGTTTGGTATCAAAGCGGTAATCATTCGCAAGTTGCGTACCAAAATACTCACCTGAACGATTGATCACTTGATTCGCTTTAAAATCGATTCCCTTCAAAAATGGTGTATCAAAATTATATTGACTATCCAATGTATATTTGCGTTGATCCGTCTTTATTCCTACAGGTAGACCATCATCATAAGACGATTGAAACGACTTATTTTCTAAAGAAAAGCCCGGTACACCGTATGCATTTTTCTGAGAATCTGCGCTCAAGCCAATATAGCCATTTTCCAGAAAATAAGTACTGCCGATCGCATAATGCTGATTTTCCAAATAGCTATTGCCTAGCTTTTGATTGTAATTTGGTGTCACATCGTTATTAATTCTATTTTCTTTAATCTTGGGTGTATCAGCAATATATTCAGGATTTACTGGATTGATATAAGTCTTACCACTCCAAACTGATGAGGGTTTATCGGTATAAAATGAAAACTTCCCATCTGCCCAATCTGGATTTTCAGTCATAAACTGGTCAATATATTTTTGTGAAGCAGTATTATAAATCCGCTCTATGCGCGTATCTTTTTGACAAGCATCTGCCAATGCTGGATTTACACCACCCGTTACGGGGAAAACTGCACTATTACACAGTCCGGCTTTACTATATCCCGGAATTTTATAAGAAGAAATGTCTTGTTTTGAAAATAAGAAGTTGGTTGAAAAGTTGCTTTGATTATTTAAATTCAGTTTAAAACCATGCGCATCTGCATTATTCCAACCTTTTCGCACAGCAAGCTCTAAATTATGATCTTTCTTGGGCATTTCTTTGCTAATCAAGTCATTCTCTACATTTACACTGCCACCAATTGCATTTCCACCGTATCGCACACTATCCGAAGATTTATTGACAAGAATAGAATGGTTAAATAAAGGATCAAAAGGAATTGTAATATTACCACTGATTGCATTCATGCCATAAGCAGAGAGTCCATCCTCCAGAATTTGTACTCGATTACCACTTAAGCTGCGGATGATGGGTGCGCCAGAGTTCGGACCAAAGGCACTACTTTGCACGCCTGACACCTGCTTAAGTGCATCTCCTAAAGTTTGATTTTGAGCATTGCGATTCTCTACAACGATATTGTTCCCGATTGAAAGATCAGTTTCTGCTTTTAAACTAATATTTGGCAAAATGACAGGCCTATCCTGCTCATTTGCAGATGCTTGATGATGAATAAATAGAATGGCTATTGCCAGGGCTTTGTAACGCACATTGAACTCCTTATTTTCAATTGTTATGTTATAACATAACAATTGAATGTTCAAATAAAACCTAAGCTTCATTTTTCATTCTTAATGTGCATGAAAAGCATCGCTCAAATCCGTTTGAGCAATTAGGTATTTTATGGTTGATTAAAGTAATTCAGAGGTAACTTTAAGTAGCGGATTCCATTAGACTCAGGTTCTGGCAATCGACCTGCATCCATATTGATTTGAATGGCAGGTAGAATAAGCTTAGGCATCGATAAAGTCACATCACGTGCTTCGCGCATTTGTACAAAATCATGCTTGAGCGTTTTTGCATTTAAGTGAATATTGCTTTGTTTCTGTGCTCGAATATCTGTTTCATAAATATATGTATCACGACCTTCTGGTTTATAGTCGTGACATAAAAATACGCGTGTATGTTCTGCTAGCTGATACAGCTTTTGCACGGAGTCAAATAAGATATTCGCACTGCCTTTGGGGAAATCACAACGCGCCGTTCCATAATCTGGCATAAATAAGGTATCACCAATAAAAACAACATCACCAATCACATAACTTAAGCACGCTGGCGTATGTCCTGGTGTTGGTATGTTATATGCCTCTAGGTTGCCGATACGAAAATTTTCATTGTCCTTAAATAGATAATCAAACACTTGATGTGTATTAAAATACTTCATATCCAGATGATAGATTGCACTAAAGGTTTCCTGAACAATCGAAATTTTCTCGCTGATGGCAATTTTGCCACCAAGCTTGGATTTCAAATATTGTGATGCCGTTAAATGATCTGCATGAACATGGGTTTCAAGTATCCATTCAACCATGAATGCTTGAGATTCAATGTAGGCAATGATCTCATCTGCATGCTGTGTGGATGTTGAAGCCGAAGCAGCATCATAATCCAACACACTGTCGATAACGGCACAATGCTTTGTTTCAGGATCATGCACGACATAGCTAAAGGTATTGCTGTTTTCGTCGAAGAAAGCTTTGATGATTGGCTGTTGCACTACACTTCTCCTACTGTTTGGCCCAAACACGATGAATCAACATGCCGAGCAGCATTGCTGCTATAAAATACCAAACCTCAAAATAGCCTAGTCCGATCAAAGTCAATGCGGGTGCTGGGCAAATGCCTGCAATTCCCCAACCAACACCAAATAATATCGCACCTGTAATCAACTTCTTATCAATTTGATTATTGTTTGGTAAAGCAATCGGCTCTCCTGATAATGTTTTCGGATTGCGTAAGGCTTTCTGAAATGGAATAAATGCAATCGCGATTGCACCAACCATTACAAACATCAAACTAATGTCCCATGCGCCAAAAACATCTAGAAAGCTTAATACTTTTTCTGGATTTGACATTCCTGAAACCAATAAACCCAATGCAAATATACTGCCAAAGATAAATGCAAATAAATTTTTCATGATGCCGCCCCTAGAACTAGAAGATGACGTATTACATATACTGTCACAAAGCCAGCGAACATAAATGTGATTGTGGCAACCATAGAACGTAGCGATAAACGGCTGATTCCGCAGATCCCATGTCCACTAGTACAACCCGAACCTAAACGTGTCCCAAATCCTACTAATAGCCCAGCAATGATCAAAGTCAATGGTGATGACTGCATTATAATTTCAGGTTGTACAAAAATTTGATAAATGAAAGGTGTAATGATTAGACCTAAAAGAAACCAAAAAGCTGAACTTTTGAAAAAAATTTTGGGCTGTAATAGTTGTGCAATCAATCCACTCACACCAGCAATACGTCCATTAACATACAGATAGCCAGCTGCAGCAAATCCAATCAGTGCACCACCAATCAAAGCTAGAATAATGCTAGTCATATTTCTCTCACAAACAATATATATTTTTATAATATATTATTTTAAATAATAAGTGATTCTAATTTTAATGCTTAATCGCTTCTTTTTACGAAAAAATGACATAAATTAGTAAATACTTTCTAAAATTAAGTCACTTAATTTTAAGCTGGAGCATAAAAACAAGCTATGAATAAGCATCGTATTTCTTAAATAGACCAACTATTCGAACTCAGAAAGTACTCTTTCTGCAAACCAAACAGGAAATACGGTCACGATAGGATTGATTCTTAGTCGATTTGCCTGTTCAACCTCCGCTAAAAAAGCTGCTTTTTCACCATTCGAAGAATTATCAAATATAAAAGCTCGATCGCTCATCTCAATGGCTTGCATCAGTAAGTTCATGCTGCGGTAATAACGATCACGAATTTTGGGTTCTGGTACAGCATGTCCACCTGTACTTACCCGATACCGTACTCGCGCAATATTGATTTCAGGGTCAATCGTTGAAACATAATACAGATAAGTTTTAAACCCTTGCTCCTGAGCCATTCTCAGGAACTCAACTTTGCTGATATGTGACATGACAGTTTCAAAGGTAAAACTAATTTTTAAACTTAGAAACTCTAAACGGATAAAATCGATGATTCTGGCAGCAAGATATGAATCAATATCGTGAATAGCAAAAAGAATATGATGCTCACCGAGCAATTTAGGTTCTTGGCTTAATAAATTACAGATTTTTTGATTACGTTTTTCTTTTTGGTTTTTAAAAAAGTAATCAACTTTAGGGCATCTAAAGACTCATGATAAATCTTTAAGTCCAAAGTATGAGTTTGATTTAAGGTTTTTTCGAGTTCATCTGCATTTAAATATGCCCCAATATGTCGGGGCAATAAATATTCTTTAATCGTACTTTTACCAGAACCGTTTGGACCTGCAAACATGCGTACTCTGGGCGTAGACTGTCGCATTAACTTATACAACAGCCTGCTTTTTCTTACGTTTCAATAGAACACGCGATGCTTCAATAGCGGTATAAGCACCTGATATATCCTTGATCACTTCGGTTTCACCAGTTGGATGCTGCTTTAACAGTTGATGACCTTTGGCATATACCACCGTAGAGGATTCACTTGCCTCTTTAAACGCATTACGGAATGCTTCTACAGCAAGCTTAGGAAGAAGACTTTCCTCTTGCGTACTCATTTTCATGATTGTAAAAGCTGTCATAACAGACTCCTCCACCAGATTGCGCTTATACCTATACTAGCATAAATGCTAATTTTGTCTATTTTTGCAGCAATGCATTTAACGAACGAGATCTTCAATACCAATC
Organism: Acinetobacter sp. C26M; assembly: GCF_023702675.1. NCBI lineage: Bacteria > Pseudomonadati > Pseudomonadota > Gammaproteobacteria > Moraxellales > Moraxellaceae > Acinetobacter > Acinetobacter sp. C26M. The sequence continues at coordinate 1,863,128 of NZ_CP098478.1, read as the reverse complement.
AATTTTGGTAGTTTATCAATTACTTTATTCAACTCCGTATTTGCTGGTGAAATACAACCTGTGTAATGGCTGAGTTTTGTTACAGTACCATCAGGTTTTTTCCAAGAGAAATAAGCACTTGGTTGGTCTGTTGCTGTTTCTTGACAACCCGTTGTTTTTACATTTGCACCCGTTGCAGGACGATAGGTTTTCAACTCTTGTTGCAATTTCTTATAAACAGAAGGATCAACTGTTAAATCTTGAGTACCTGTCACCTTTGTGTACTGTTTGCCATCAAAATGGACAGCACCTTCAGGTGTAATCTCAACAGAATAGATCGGGCATGCACCAAAACATGGACTAGATGAATAGCGAATTGTTTCTTGAGCAGTATCCTGAGGTTGTTGAGGTGTTGTTGCGCAGCCAACTAAAGAAAAAGTAAAAAGGCCCGCTATTAATAATTTTTTCATTTATTGATCCGTTATAAAGTATGTTATTCAAATTTAACAAATAGTAGAAATTTTGTCATTTAGAATGGTGTAAAAATAAGAAATTTCATCTAAATCTACTTAGGCTATTTTGCAATAACCGAAAAAAAAGACATGAATTAAAGAAAATTAAGAATGGCTTTGGGATTGCAGAATTAATCTAGCAAGCTCTAAATCATCTGCATAGGTAATCTTGATATTGTCTGAACGCCCTTGCACCACTTGCACAGGTTCATTTATATGTTCTAAAGCACTTGCTTCATCTGTAATTGTAACTTGCTCTGCCAGTGCTGTTTTAATCGCATTCTTAAGAATGCCCAATTTGGCCATTTGTGGTGTCTGTGCCTGCCACAAAAATTCACGGCTTACAGTTTTCTCAATCTGGTTTTGGCTTACGACATGTTTAAGCGTATCACGCACAGGGATCGCTAAAATTGCACTTTGATTTGAATGCTGGGCAGACTCAACCAAGCTTGTTAGACAATTTACTGTGACACATGGCCGTGCAGCGTCATGGACTAATACCCAATCATCTTCATGTGCAATATCAGATAAATAGATCAAGGCGTTTAAAACAGAATGTACTCGCTCTGCGCCACCCAAACAAAAATGGAGCTTATTTTTTTGCTGAAAAGGAAGTGTTTTAGCAAAATTATCTTGTGCACCAATGGCAAGTACACAGCCGGCCAAATCCAAGGTATTCAGTCGATTAACCGTGTGTTCAAGTACAGTACGATCTTGAATATATTGGTATTGTTTTAATTCAGTTTTTGAAAAACGACTGCCCGAACCTGCTGCTGGTACAACCGCCCACAGCTTAGTCTGGGTTTTCATTGGTTGCAGTGTCTTCTTTTGCGTTTGGATCGATATAAATTGGTTTGTAATGGGTACTAATGGTACTCATTTGCACAAAGGTTTCATTCGGTTTAATCAAACCTAAATCTAAACGTGCATGTTCTTCAATGGCTTCGCTGCCATTTTTTAAGTCAAAAACTTCAGCCGCTAAAATACGATTTCGCTCTTTGAGTTCAGTATTAATTTCTGCCTGCTGCTTAATTTGCTGAGTTAAAGCTTGGTGAGGAAAATAACCACCCTCACCTAGCCAAAATTGATACTGTAAGCTTGCCACCAAAGCGATAACAAGCACTAGAATCAATTTACTCGAGGTCGATCGAAACATCTCTATCATGAAAAATTCCCTACATCCTTCTTACAAGGAAGATCATCTGCAAATTCTATATGATTATGAATTTTCAGAGTTTCTCTCTTTTGTAAAGAATGATGATCAGAAGTATTCAACATAGATAAATTGACCTTATTTTAGACCTTTGAATTCAGCTTTACCGCGGTAAGCTGCATTCGTTAACTCTTCGATACGAAGTAATTGGTTGTATTTCGCTACGCGGTCAGAACGGCAAAGTGAACCAGTCTTGATTTGACCCGCTGCGGTACCTACTGCCAAGTCAGCAATCGTTGAATCTTCAGTTTCACCTGAACGGTGTGAGATTACAGTGCTATAACCATTTGCTTTCGCAAGGTAGATTGCATCTAGAGTTTCAGTCAATGTACCAATCTGGTTATATTTAATCAGAATAGAGTTACCGACTTTCTCATTAATACCACGTTGTAAAATCTTAGGATTAGTTACGAATAAATCGTCACCAACCAATTGGATTTTGTCACCAAGGATTGATGTCAAGTAGCTCCAACCTTCCCAGTCAGATTCATCGAGGCCATCTTCAATCGAAATGATTGGGTATTGGTTTACAAGACCTGCTAAATAGTCAGAGAACTGGTTGCTTGTGAATGCTTTATTGCCTTCACCAGCAAGAACATATTGACCATTTTTGTAGAATTCTGAAGATGCGCAGTCAAGTGCCAGCATAATATCAGAACCAGCTTTGTAACCAGTTTGACCAATTGCTTCAAGAATAACTTGAATTGCTTCTTCGTTTGAACGCAAGTTTGGTGCAAAACCACCTTCATCACCCACAGCAGTATTCAAACCTTTCTTGTTTAAAACTGATTTTAGAGAATGGAAGATTTCAGCGCCTGCGCGTAATGCTTCAGCAAATGATGTGAAGCCTACAGGCTCAATCATGAACTCTTGAATATCAACATTGTTGTCTGCATGCGAACCACCATTGATGATGTTCATCATTGGTACAGGCATCGTCAAAGTCGTTTGACCACGAAGATCTGCGATATATTGGAAAAGAGGAATTTTCTTTTCATCTGCAGCAGCGCGAGCAGCAGCCAATGAAACAGCTAAAGTTGCGTTAGCACCTAATTTTTCTTTGTTTTCAGTACCATCAAGTTCGATCATCGTATTATCGATGTCTTTTTGTTCAAATACTGATTTGCCCACTAAAGCGTCACGGATAATGGTATTTACGTTATTAACCGCAGTTTTAACGCCTTTACCCAAATAACGTGCTTTATCGCCATCACGAAGTTCTAAAGCTTCACGAGAACCAGTTGAAGCACCAGATGGTGCACATGCACGACCAACAACCCCAGATTCTAAAATAACGTCTGCTTCGATGGTTGGGTTACCACGAGAGTCCAAAATTTCACGTGCACGGATGTCAACGATTTGGCTCATGAACAATTCCTCTGTTGAATGAAAAACAAGATGCAAGTTATTGCATCAGTGGGTGTCTAACTTTTTGAATCCTTTAACTAAAGTATCCAATTCTTTTAATTGCGCCAAGAATGGCTCAAGCTGAGATAAACGCAATGCACATGGTCCATCACATTTTGCGATTTCTGGCTCAGGATGTGCTTCCAAGAATAAACCAGCCAATCCTGTTGCCATACCTGCACGCGCTAAAGTGGTGATTTGGGCGCGACGACCGCCAGCAGAATCAGCACGTCCGCCTGGTGTTTGCAATGCATGGGTGACATCAAAGAATACAGGCACATTCATTTCTTTCATGGTATCGAAGCCAAGCATATCAACAACCAAGTTGTTATAACCAAATGCTGAACCACGTTCACAAAGAATGAGTTTGTCATTTCCAGCTTCCAAACACTTATGCAAGATATGACGCATTTCATGTGGTGCTAAGAATTGTGCTTTTTTGATATTGATAATGGCTTGAGTTTTGGCCATTGCTTCAACGAGATCAGTCTGACGACTTAAAAAGGCAGGAAGTTGAATAATATCGGCAACTTCAGCAACAGGCGCTGCTTGGTAAGGCTCATGAACGTCAGTGATAATGGGCACATTAAAATGCTTTTTAATGTCAGCAAGCCATTCAATCCCTTTTTCCAAACCTGGTCCACGGTAAGAGTTCAGACTTGAACGGTTTGCTTTATCAAAGCTCGCCTTAAATACATAAGGAATATCTAAGCGCTTGCAAATATCAACATAAGTTTCAGCAATTTCAAATGCTAAATCTTTTGACTCTAATACGTTCATTCCGCCAAATAATACAAATGGCAAATGATTTGCCATTTGTATATCGCCTAAACGTACAACTTCTTGTGGTTTTAATTGTGACATTTAAACTTTCCCAGTTTATTTAAAACTCAGTACTTACTTTTGGTGCTGATTTTTAGCAGCCCCGATAAAACTAGCAAATAATGGGTGTCCATCACGTGGTGAACTTGTAAATTCTGGGTGGAATTGTACAGCAATAAACCAAGGATGTTCAGGGATTTCTACAGTTTCAACTAAATGTTGTACTGATGAATAACCTGAAATCTTCATACCAGCTTCTTCAAGTGCTGGAATAAAACGATCGTTCATTTCGTAGCGATGGCGATGGCGTTCTGTAATTTCAGCTTTACCATAAACTTCACGCGTCTTTGTACCTTCAACGAGCTCAGACTTTTGCGCACCTAAACGCATTGTGCCACCCAAATCAGACTCTAAACTACGCTGTTGTAACTCACCACGCTCATCCAACCATTCAGTAATTAAACCAATCAATGGATATTTCGTTGAACGGTTAAACTCTGTTGAACTCGCTTCAGGCATTGCAGCAACATTACGCGCATATTCAATTACCGCCAACTGCATGCCTAAACAAATACCAAGGAATGGAATCTTGTTTTCACGTGCATATTGAATGGCTTTCATTTTGCCTTCAGTACCGCGCTCACCAAAACCACCTGGAACTAAGATCGCATCAGCAGTACTTAAAACGCTAATATCTTGCTGTTCAAGCTCTTCAGCATTGACATAATCAATCTGAACTTTGACACGGTTCTGGATACCTGCATGTAAAAGTGCTTCATTCACAGATTTATAAGCATCTGGAAGTTCTACATATTTACCCACCATTGCAACACGAACTGTGTATTCAGGGTTTAGTAATGCTTCAACAACGTTGTCCCAATCTTCAAGATTTGCTTCTGGAAGATCATTAAAGCCAAAACGCTCACAGATCAAGTCATCAACGTTTTGCTCGTAGAACGTACGCGGAATTTGATATATCGTCTTCGCATCTTTACATACCACAACGGCACGCGCTTCCACATTCGTGAACAATGCAATTTTACGTTTAGTATCAACATCAACATCATATTCAGTACGGCAGATCAAGATATCTGGCTGAATACCAATTGAAAGAAGTTCTTTCACAGAATGTTGAGTTGGCTTGGTTTTGAGCTCAGCCGCAGATTTGATATATGGTAACAAAGTTAAATGCATGAGCATGGTACGTTTATGACCAAGCTCTACCATCAACTGACGTACTGATTCCATGAATGGAAGTGATTCGATATCACCAACCGTACCACCAATTTCAACGATTGCAACGTCATAACCTTCACCTGCGCGAAGTACACGTTCTTTAATGTTGTCTGTAATATGTGGAATAACTTGAACCGTACCACCTAGGTAGTCACCACGACGTTCTTTATTTAAAACGTCTTGATATACGCGACCACTGGTAAAGTTATTCAGTTTGGTCATTTTCGCACGACGTAAGAAACGTTCGTAATATCCCAAATCTAAGTCAGTTTCAGCACCATCCTCTGTGACGAAAACTTCACCGTGCTGAAATGGGCTCATGGTACCTGGATCGACATTAATGTATGGATCCATTTTTACCATAGTGACTTTTAAGCCACGAGCTTCCAAAAGTGCAGCAACAGAAGCAGCAGAAATACCTTTACCTAGTGATGAAACCACACCACCAGTGACAAAAATAAAATGGGTCATTGAGTTTCTCGTACAATCGAGCCGAAATCGGCCTACAATGTTGGGCAATTTTACTGTACTCTGCCCCTATAAAGCAAAGTCAAACCGCATCAATTCAAAGAACTATAAACAACTGGCTATTCTATCAGCATTTTCGATAAAAATTTAAGGGATTTGTGGACTTTTCATCCATAAATTACGTTTAAGAGGTAAAATTCACTTAAAGCGATATCTAAAATCTTGCATTCTTCACTTTTAAATTCTTTGCTATTCGTCTGTTTAATTGCAAGCATTTATAAAATATCAACAAACTCTACAAAGCGTAGTGATTTCTTCACATAGATTTACTGTTATAATTGCGACTGTCCTTTTTTAATATGTTGTTTTAGCAATGGCGAATAAAAAACTTTTAATTTGTGCAGCACTTGCGACTGGTCTTTTATTAACTGCTTGTGTGAAAAAAGAAGAACCAAAAAACGAAGAGCAGCAAGAGCAGACAGCAACTGAGACTCAAACCCAGCCTGAGCCTGAAAAAATCCAAGAGTTCGAGTCTTTAGAAAGTGTTGATAAACATGAAGCTCCAGCGCCTGTTGTAGAAACAACGCGTGAAGAAACACCAAATACGACTACAGAGATTCGTCGTGAGACCCATCCAGCTCAAACAGAAACACCTGCGGCAACTGAAGCTCCACGCGCAGAAGAGCAAAAACCTGTAAAAGCTGAACAGAAACCAGCAAAGACTGAACAACCTAAAGCAGAACAACCTGTGAAAGCTGCAAAACCATCAGCACCTGCTCAAAGTGAAGATGATGCTGTCGCTGCTGCAATCGCTGCCGCAACACCAGCTTTAAATAACTAATTCATTTGTGAATAGTAAAAAGCCAGTTGCTTTCAACTGGCTTTTTTATGTCTATAGATTAGTAATTTTTAAAAAAGTCTGCCATCAAACGGGAGGCCCAAGACTTCACTGTTAAACTTTCATAAAAACCACAATGACTTCCCTTTTTAGTCGTCACAACTGCAATGTTGTCCATTTGCTGGATCTGATCTTTATAGGGTTCCAAGTTTTTAATTGAGCAAACAGGGTCATCTTCTGCATTGAGAATCATCAATGGAATTTTAACATTCTCAAATACGTAAATGGGATTAATGGCTTGGCAATAACTCTGATAATCCTGAAATCCTGCCATTTCAAAATATTCTTTTTCAAACTCTTCTAAGCTTGTGGTCGTCAGTACTTTTTCTACAGATGCAATTTGATCCCATGTATTCTGATAAGGATAAATGAAGTATTTAAATAACTTCTTGGTCATCATTTTGCTATAAAAAGGATGCACATTTTTAAAACCGATTTCAGTGTTATAACCTGGGCACATCGCAAAAGCAGCTTTGAATGGCGTATTTTCTCCTTCTTCACCCAAATATCGCACCAATAAACCAGTTCCTGCGGAAGAGCCTACTGCATATAGATCGGATTTTGGAAACAGGTTTTGAATATGCGCAAGCTGTTCTTTCAGGTCACTGGTTGAACCAAAAAGTGAAATACGGGGCACTGGCATTGGCAATCCTGCATGACCACGACGCAGACACAGTGCAATTCTCCAACCATTATAGTCATGCAAATCTTTGACCAGTTCACGCATACTTTCAGGTGTCCCTGTAATGGTATGCATAATCACAACAGTTGGTGTTTCTGCAGGTAGGTCATATCCATACCACGCAACGGCAGTAATCCCTCCATCCGACATGATCAAACGATCAACACGGTCATATTCAAGTTTAATGGTTTTCTTACGAATCACATCAAAATATAACAGATGGATATGCGTGTTACTCAGCCAAGGTGTAGGACGATATTTTTGCTTTAACTGTGGTAATTTTTCCAAAACATCTTTAATTTTCCCTTTCGGATCATAGTACATTTTGGGTTGCTCAGCACCGAGTACTGAATCAAGGAGCTCTGAGCCTAACACTTTGATTTTATCTAAAGCAGATATACCCATATTCAATAACCGCCTCTATCTAACCATGAGTAAATGTTTGTCGCACCAAAGCCGCGACCTGTTGTCCCCAGATGGCATAGATTTCTTTGCTTGGATGAAAACCATCGCTTGCCATCGGCAAATCCATTGCTTGAAAAGCTTCAATATCATATTGAATAAATCGAAATTGAGATTGTGGTGCCAACCATTGCTGTAATGCCTGATTCATTTGTTCTGCATATTTTCCAAACAGCCAAGCCAAAGGATTAGGTAAAGCCGGAAAATGCTGCATTGGTGGCACACCCGATACAATAATGAGTTTAGGTTGAAACTGATTCTGTATATAAGTGAATAGCTGTTTTTGTTGTTTAAGCCAAGATTTTGCAGAGGTCAATTTAGTCACATCATTGACACCAATTGAAGTGATAACAACATCATAGCATTGCGAATCTAATTGTTGTACTGCTTGAAAAACCTGTTGGGTAGTATCACCCGTTTTGGCATGCAACGTCCATTGCAACAGGTATTCAAGTTGAAGCTCAGAGATAATCGCACCCGATAAAGCCTGTTGCTGGGTTTCGACACCAACACCTGCCGCTGCTGAATCGCCAAGAATAAGCAAAGAAAGTGGCTGACCTTGACCTACGATACCATGGCGGTCGCCACTTGCTTCAGAAAGACGTGGTGTATTGTTACGAACCTTCATACCCTGTATGACTAATACAGGCAGTAATGCAAAAGTTGAAAGTTTTAACCACATTTTAATTCTCTTAACATTACTTAGGCTATTTTAGAGGCATTAATTCGGTTGATACTTGGCAAAGCGTGCACCCATTTTCTCTGCCAGTGCTGCCAAACCGCTCATCGGGCGAATCATCACTTCAAAATCAATGATTTTGCCTTGTTCATTAAAGCGAATCATATCGATGCCCTTCAACGATTTACCACTCACATTAGCACTGAATTCCAACACCACATTTTCACTATCTTCAGTGTAAAATTCACGGTGATAGGTAAAGTTTTCAAACACCTGAATCACATTGGTCAAAATAAAAAAAACCACATGCTTACCTTCATAAGGGTTATAGGCAACAGGCGAACGAAACACCACATCATCGGCCAGCAAATCATTTAAATTGGATAGGTCACCTGTTTTAATCATTTGATGCCAGTTTTCTAAAGCTTGTTTTGTCGTTTCCAGTGTCATTGTTATACTCCCTTGAGATTTAATAAATAAGGCGGGAGTATTTGCTCAGTAGAAAATACTCCCTATCATGTTTACAACGTTGCTGCTAACTCAGCACCTTGGCGAATTGCCCGTTTAGCATCCAACTCGCCCGCTTCTTTCGCTCCACCAATCAAGTGAACGTTTTTACCGTCCGCTTTAAGCTGATCAAACATTGCCGTATAAGACTCTTGACCTGCACAAATCACCACGTTATCGACCTCAAGCACGCGGCTTTGCCCATCTACAGTGATATGCAAACCTTGATCATCCACTTTGTCGTAACTTGCCCCAGCAATCATTTTTACATCACGATGTTTTAAGCCTGTACGATGAATCCAGCCTGTGGTTTTACCCAGACCAGCGCCAACAGAGGCACTCTTACGTTGCAATAAGTAAATTTCACGTTCTGACTTTTCTAACTCAGCTGGTTTTAAGCCGCCTACATGCGCATAAGAAGTATCAATACCCCATTCTGCATAGAATTTTTCAGGATTTAAGCTGCCACTATCACCTTCATGGGTTAAATATTCTGCTGTATCAAAGCCAATACCACCCGCACCTATAATAGCAACACGTTTGCCCACGGGTACGCGCTCTTTCAACACTTGGATGTAGCTCAATACTTTTGGATGATCAATGCCTTCAAATTGCAGTTGACGCGGTGTTACACCTGTTGCAACTACAATATCATCGTAGTTTGCGTTGCTAAGTTCTTCATAAGTGGCTGTGTGGTTCAGTACCAACTCAATATTCGGCTGTAATTCAATTTGACGCTTGAAGTAACGTAAAGTCTCGTAGAATTCTTCTTTACCTGGAATGGTCTTGGCAATATTGAATTGACCACCAATCTGATTGCTTGCATCAAAAACTTTAACTTTATTCCCACGACTTGCTGCATATACTGCAAAGCTCAAACCTGCTGGACCAGCACCAATCACCGCAATATTTTTAACCGCATTCGCTTCTTTAAAAATAAGCTCAGTTTCGTAACAAGCGCGTGGATTGACTAAGCAGGTTGCAATTTTCATTGAGAAAATATGGTCTAAACAAGCTTGGTTACAACCAATACAAGTATTGATTTCATCGCTACGACCTTCACTGGCTTTTAATACAAACTCAGAATCGGCCAGCATTGGGCGCGCCATCGATACCATGTCTGCATGACCAGAGGCCAATACATGTTCTGCCATTTCAGGTGTGTTAATACGGTTCGAGGTAATTAATGGAACCGAAACTTGACCTTTTAACTTCTCTGTAACCCAAGTGAATGCTGCGCGAGGTACTTTGGTTGCAATGGTTGGAATACGTGCTTCATGCCAGCCAATACCTGTATTGATAATGGTTGCGCCAGCTTTTTCAATTGCTTTCGCCAGTTGAATGACCTCTTCTAAGCTTGAACCACCTTCGACCAAATCCAACATCGATAAGCGATAAATAATAATAAAGTTTTCACCGACTAGATCACGGGTACGCTTTACGATTTCAATCGGGAAACGGATACGATTTTCATAGCTACCACCCCATTCATCATCACGATGGTTGGTACGTGCAGCAATAAATTCATTAATCAGATAACCTTCCGACCCCATGATCTCAACACCATCATAGCCCGCGTACTGTGCCAGCTTGGCACAGTTGGCAAAGTCATCAATGGTTTGCTGTACTTCGGCAGAGCTTAATGCTTTAGGTTTGATTGGGTTAATCGGTGCCTGAATCGCAGATGGTGCAACGATCTCAGGTTGATAAGAATAGCGCCCTGTATGCAAAATCTGCATCGCAATTTTACCACCCGCGTCATGTACGGCTTGGGTGATTACTTTATGTTTTTCTGCTTCAGCAATGCTATCTAGTTTAGAAGCGTGTGCAAATGTAAGACCTGCATCGTTTGGAGAAATACCGCCTGTTACGATTAACCCAACATCACCTTTGGCACGTTCTGCATAGAATGCAGCCATACGCTCATAACCTTGTGGCGCTTCTTCTAAGCCAACATGCATAGACCCCATAAGGACACGATTTTTTAAGGTGGTAAAGCCTAAATCTAATGGCTTTAATAGATGTGGATAAGCTGACATGGTTTCTCCTTTGGCTCGCACTCTGCTAGCTAATGCAACTTGTTGCATAAAGTTATAAACAAGATTTGATTTTTATGCAACATATTGCATAATTCTGATGAGTCATTTTTTATTATGGAACATCATGTCACTCGCCCATGTTTTATTGACCAGCTTATTGGAAAAACCAAGTACAGGTTTTGACTTGGCTCGTCGCTTTGACCGTTCAATGGGCTTCTTTTGGAATGCGACTCATCAGCAGATTTATCGTGAACTCAACGGGATGCTGAAAAAAGGATGGATTTCGACATTAGAAGAACAAACTGCCAACAGCCGTAAAAAAACTTATCAAGTTGAACAACTTGGAAGAATACAACTGGCATCATGGATTGAACAACAAAGTGAACCCGCTCAACTCCGTGATGATCTCATGGTCAGGTTAAGAGCTGAAGCTCAACTCGGTGGCAATAATATTTTGCCCGAATTAGAGCGACATTTAGTCTTACATAAGGAAAAATTAAGGCTTTATCAAGCCATTCATGATAAAGATTTTAAAGATAACGAACCAACCAATCGTGTTTTGTTTATCCATAAGATGATTCTGGAACTTGGTATCATTAAAGAAAATGAATGGATAAAATGGTTGGAACAAATGATTCCTCAACTGAAAAAGTTTGAAGAAGCCAACGATAGTGGAGAAAAATAATGCCGTTTTATAGCATGCCCGATCAAGAAAAATTATCTGTACGACGTGTTGGTGAAGGCGAACCTGTGCTCGTCTTATCAGGACTGGGTATGCAAAGCTGGCAATGGCTACCTTTCTTATTTGCCAACCGTAAACAATATGAATTTATCATTCCCGACTGGCGTGGTTTTGGCGGTTCAAAAAATTGTGCCATTCCAGCGCTAGATGCGATCTCAAGCCATTGGAATGATGTAGATTCACTGATTAAACAATTAAAACTCGATCAATTTATCCTGATGGGTTATTCCATGGGGGCAACCACAGCCATGCATGGTATGAAGCATGGTGGCTTAGCTAAGAAACTTAAGGCCTATCTGCATATTGATCAAACGCCTAAAATTGCAGTTGATGATTCTTGGCAATATGGTTTATTTGGTCCCAAACATCCTCAATTTAAAAATCTATTACTTGAGATCCAAACCCTTTTACTCGATTATAAGCATGCTCAGAAACTAGAAGATTTACCAGATGATATCCGCTACAAGCTAGTCAGCTTATGGGGTGATTTTATCGAGCTGCAAGGTAGTAATAATTATAGCCCTAAAATCCTTAAACTCGCCCTGCATCGCCCCTTCTTACAAAAATATCTACTGCCAATTCAGCGTTTAGACTATTTACTGTGGTATGTCGAAAATTATCTCAACCATGATGAAGATTATAGAGAAGCCATCAGTCAGTTGAATTGCCCAACTACTTTCTTTATTGGTCGTGAATCGACACTCTATCCAGAAACAGGACAAACCCTCATTGCGAATAGTTTAAGTAATGCAAAAGCAGTGTATTTTGAACGTTCTGGACATACACCATTAATTACTGAACCGAGAAAATTCAGCCAAGAAATTGGTCACTTTCTTGCAACTCAGTCTATCCAAGCTGCTTAATTTTACGCACAAAAAAAGCCAGTCTTAAGACTGGCTTTTAAATTTCACTTTATTATTTATGCCGCATTTTTTCAGCAACATCCAACAGCATTTGTGCAGTTTTATCCCAACCTAAGCACCCATCTGTTACGGACTGACCATAAGTCATATCACAGGAAATCTTTTGATTGCCATCGACCAGATGACTCTCGATCATCACTCCACGCACTTTCGATTCAGCACGCTCTGCAATAATTTGCTGTAAAACCTGTGGCTGCAACAATGGATCTTTACCGCTGTTACCATGACTACAATCAATCACCAATGCAGGTAGTTGTTTATGTTTGAAATGCATGGCTTGAATGGAAGCCAAATCATAGTTAGTACCCTGATTTGAACCACGTAAAATTAAATGGGGTAATGGATTACCATGACTATGCAAAATTGCAGGTAGACCTTGTTGAGTCATTCCCAAGAATTGATGACCATGAAGTGCTGATTGAATCGCATCCAAAGCAATCTGAATCGAACCATCTGTACCATTTTTGAAACCAATGCTGTATGGCATATGGCTGGCAATTTCACGGTGAATTTGAGACTCGCTGGTGCGCGCACCAATTGCGCCCCAAGCCAATAGGTCATCAAAATAACCTGTCGCCATTGGACTTAAAATTTCACTTGCGATTGGCAAACCTTTCTCGATTAGCTGTAAGTAAAGCTGACGAGATTTTTCTAAACCAAGCTGTAAATCTGATGATCCATCTAAATTTGGATCATATAAGAAACCTTTCCAACCCACGGTCGTACGTGGTTTTTCGATATATGCCCGCATCACCAAGAATATTTGATCTTTCACCTGTTCTTGTAGTTGTTGTAGGCGATCAGCATATTCGAGTACTGCGATAGGATCATGAATCGAGCAAGGACCTGTAATCACCATTAAGCGATGATCGTGCCCAGATAAAATATTCTGAATCGTTTGACGATGTTTTGAAATTTGCTGCGCTAAAGTTGCAGACAAGGGATACTGCGCTTTGAGTTGTGATGGCAAGCTAAGCATTGATTCTTTTGTATGTGTTTGTGGTTGTGTCAAAGCAGTATTTAAAGCATTCATTTTTCAATTCCTTTGGACTGGCCTTCTTCGCAGTCCTATCATTTATTTGAGCAAGTGTGATCTAAGCGATGTTGATTTTTTTGCAAAGTAAAACCAAGAAATCTTGCTAAAATATGAATAGTTAAATGTATACATGGTATTTCTCCTAAAATGATGTTTGTTAAAGCATAAAAAAACCTGATCGGTGTTGCCGATCAGGTATTAACTGGTTGGGCAACCCTTTTGCTGCCCGAAACGCATCAGGCAACGATCAATATTGCCAAAAGTAAAAGTATGCGTTGGTGTTTACAGTATGCTTTAACATATTTATTTCAAATATCTAAAAAACGGTGTCTAACTATTAAATTACGCACTATTTCAGCATTTGACAAGCACTTTTTATGTTTTTTTAATCATCTCTTCAAAATCTTAAAATTTGACCTTTCATCACTTCCCTCATAGAATAGTGTAAAAATAAACCAATTTGAGATCACGCCAATGAAGTAAGTTCTATTTCCATCATCAAAGTTCATTTTTCTTTTTGATGTGCAAAATAGACTTATCTATCATTTAGCAACACCTACTAAAATTATCTATATTCTTCTATTTTGCATATCCTGTTTATGAGGTTTCTTATGACTCAACAGGCATGTATCGTTTCAAACTTATCTCTCGAATTAGCCCAGCAAAAACTATTTGACCATCTTACTTTCCAGCTTCCTTTACATCAGTTCACAGGATTAATTGGACGTAATGGTCAAGGTAAATCATTGCTGATGTCTATCTTACAAAATCAGTTCATATTTGAATTACCCTATTCAGGCCAAATCTCATGGCAATGTCCACACCAGTATCTGGCTCAGCTCCAGCGCATGAAAGCCAATACCATTGCTCAAGCCTTGGAGATTGAAGATTTGCATGCATGCTTTGAGCGCATCCAGCAAGGTATTGCATCTTTTAGCGATTATGATCAGGTTGAACATCTTTGGCACTTACCAATCGAATGGCAACAACTTTTACAAAGTGCAGGTTTACCAACCTTACTCGATACTCCTATTCAATATTTGAGTGAAGGTCAAAAAACCAAGCTTGCGCTCTGTAGGTTATTTCTTCTTAAGGATCATTATCTATTACTGGATGAACCCAGTAATCACTTAGATACTGAAGGGCGCCAGTGGTTAATCAACCAAATGGCACGGCACCCAACAGGTGGGCTCATTATTAGCCACGACCGACAGCTTTTAGCTCATGTGCAAGGCATTTTTATGCTCAATCAACTTGGCATACATTATTACGGTGGCAACTACACGCTGTATCAACAACAGCATCAAGCACAAGTCGAAGCATTATCACAAGCTGTGCAGCAAGAAAAGCGCGAGCTAAAACAGCTTAAAGTGCAACAGCTTCAAAGCCAGATGAAAGCACAAAAGCGCAAAAAAACGGGTGAAAAAATCAGGGCTTCTGGTTCTCAAGCCCCCATATTATTGGATGCCAAGAAAGAACAATCTGAGCAATCCCTTTCTCATCTTCGCAAACAACAAAGCAAACAACTAGTAGATGCACAAAATGAGTTGCAGCAAAAACAAACCAAATTGGAACATCTCAAACCCCAATCTTTTGAGTTTAGTTGGGTAAATGGTAAATCAGGTGAAATTTTACGCTGCCAGCGATTACAACTTGCCTATGCAAAAACAAGGCCGATTGATCTTGCGCTATCGACAAGTGAAAAACTACATTTAAGTGGAGTAAATGGCAGTGGTAAATCCACCTTACTTAAGACTATTCAAGCTTTAATCCCCCCATTTGCTGGAGAGATTTATTGCAACGTAAATTCTGTTTATCTGGATCAAAATCTTTCCTTACTCAAGGAAAATCTATCTGCCGTCGAATATTTATGCGGTACTGATCCAAACCTGACCGAGCAGCAAGCACGCACCTTGTTAGGAAATTTACAAATCCGTAGAGACAAGGCACTTAGCCCTTTAATACATTTGAGCGGTGGTGAACGATTAAAAGTCGCCTTGCTCGCTTTGAAACAACAAGCAGTAGATTTATTACTTTTGGATGAACCAGAGAATCATCTCGACATTGAATCACGCGATCTGCTCGCACAAGCCATTCGCTCTTTTAATGGTGCTGTGATACTGGTCTCGCATGATAAAACTTTTGTTGAAGAATGCGGAATTAATGAAAGCTATTTACTCAGTTAATTTTTATATAGTTTATATCAGCATGGATACAATACCCACCATGCTGATAGCTATTTAACGAACTAATCCTTGCGGTTGTAAAATGATTAAGCCAGCTCCACACAAAACCACAAGACCACCTAGAATATCCCAACGTGTCAGCATCACTTGATCGACATAACGCAGCCACAATAAAGCAGTAAAAATATAGATCCCACCATAAGCCGCATAAATACGACCAGATGCTGCAGGGTGCAAAGTAAGCAACCAAACAAAGACTGCTAAGCTTAATGCAGTGGGAACCCATAACCAATGCGACTTCCCTTGATTCAGAATTAAATAAGGGAAATAGCAACCTAGAATTTCAGCAATTGCTGTGACGAAAAATAACCCAAATACTTTAAGTACTTGGGTTATCGAGAAAGAAATTTCAAACATTAAGCAGGTTCAGCACTCGGGTTAATATGATCTTCAAACACTTCCAATTTTAAGCCGACGTCTTTGCCATTCTCTGTTTTCACAGAAACTGCAACATTACCACCGTGCTCAGCAAGCTCACCAAATAAAATCATCTCAGCAAGCGGCTTTTTCAAATGTTCTTGAATCAAACGTTGCATAGGACGAGCACCCATGAGACGGTCATAACCATTGGCAGATAACCAGTCACGTGCACTTTGATCAACATCAAGTACCACTTGTTTCTCATCAAGCTGCGCTTGCAACTCAGTTAAGAATTTGTCCACCACAGAATCGATAATTGTGGTTGGAAGTGATTTGAATTGAATCACACCATCTAAACGGTTACGGAATTCAGGTGAGAATGCGCGTTTCATTGCATCTTGGTTATCAGCACTGTGATCTTGCTCAGTGAAACCAATACTTGCACGAACAATACTCTCTGCACCAATATTGGTGGTGAGCACAATAATCACGTTTCTGAAATCAGATTTACGACCATTGTTATCGGTCAAAGCACCATGATCCATCACTTGCAATAACAAGTTAAATACATCTGGATGGGCTTTTTCAATCTCATCAAGCAATAGTACACAATGCGGATTTTTATGAATCGCATCGGTTAGCAAACCACCTTGATCATAACCAACATAACCTGGAGGTGCACCAATCAAACGAGAAACCGCATGACGTTCCATATACTCAGACATATCAAAACGAACCAGCTCCACACCGAGCAATTTCGCCAGTTGTTTAGTGACCTCAGTTTTACCCACACCTGTTGGACCAGCAAATACAAAACTACCCACTGGCTTATCTGGTGCTTTTAAACCTGCGCGAGATAATTTGATCGCTGATGCAAGCGCAGTAATCGCTTCATCCTGACCAAATACCACACGTTTCAAATCACGTTCCAGATTCTCAAGTACAGACTTATCATCTTTAGAGACGGTTTTTGGTGGAATACGGGCAATCTTAGAGACGATGTCTTCAATATTCTCAACTGAAATCGTTGTACCATCTACTTCTGCTTTCAAACGGCGTTGCGCACCTGCCTCATCTATCACGTCAATCGCTTTGTCTGGCAAGAAACGATCATTGATAAATTTAGCTGACAACTCAACAGCCGCAACCAATGCTTTATCATCATATTCAACATGATGGAAATCTTCGAACTTGTTTTTCAAGCCACGTAAAATTTCAATTGTTTCATTGATACTTGGCTCATTCACATCAATTTTTTGGAAACGACGTGATAATGCATGATCTTTTTCAAATACTTGACGATATTCTTGAAAGGTCGTTGAGCCAATGCAACGTAAGCTACCATTTGCCAAAGCAGGTTTGATTAAATTCGATGCATCCATGGTACTGCCCATACTTGAGCCTGCACCAATGATCATATGAATCTCATCAATGAATAAAATCGCATTTGGATTTTTCTTTAACGCATTTAACAGTTGTTTTAAACGTTTTTCAAAGTCACCACGATATTTAGTCCCTGCAACCAATGCACCAATATCTAAACTATAGACTTCAGCATTTGCAAGTGGTTTAGGCGCTTTGCCATTCACAATCAACCACGCCAAGCCTTCGGCAATAGAAGTTTTACCTACGCCTGGATCACCCACTAACAATGGATTGTTTTTACGACGACGACATAAAATCTGAGCCGCACGCTCAATTTCTTTTTCACGTCCAATTAAAGGATCAGTTTTACCCTTTTGTGCTTCGATGTTTAAGTTAAGCGTGTATTGCTCAAGTGGTCCAGCATTTGCTGAAGCAGCACTTTCACCTTCAATATCTTCAACCTCTTCTTCAACTTGAATCTCATCTTTACGTGTGCCATGAGATAAATATTGAGTCAAAGTTAAACGGTTAATTTGATGGCGTTTAAGTAAATAAACCGCGAACGAATCTCGTTCTGAATACATCGCAACTAAAACATCTGCACCCTCAACCGTACGGTCACCACCGCTCGATTGAACATGGAAAATTGCACGTTGCAAAATTCGATCAAAGCTCTCAGTTGGATGAGGAGCCTGTTCACTATTATCACCAAGTTTCGGGGTATGTTGCTCTACATATTCCTCTAATTCTTTACGCAAGGTAACGATGTCCGCACCACATGCTTTTAATGCATTTACGGCAGAGTCGTTGTCGAGCAAGGCAAGCAACAAATGTTCAACTGTCAGAAACTCATGTCTCTTTTGACGAGCCATGCTAACAGCCAAACGTAACGATACTTCTAATTGACGACTGAGCATGTAACCCCCTTATATCTTGGGCTCTATCAAAAAAAGAAAATCTTTTAATGAAAAAGCGAATTATTGACTTGATCCGCTGAGCTTCTGTAATCGTGATTGGATATACGTCTACAAGTCTCTTTGCTTCATAATCTACTGTTAGCATTAGTTGACTATCTTGGTCAAGATTCAAAACAAAGTATTGTTGTAAAAATTCAATTACAAAGAGAATAAGACTTATCTAATCGTTCAAAAAGACAGCGAACTTATTATTCATTTATGAAACAATGTTAAACCTATGAAATATTGTAATACGGCATAATCTTACTTAAAGCCTAACAAATCATTCGTAAGTTTAATATATTAACACTCAGTATATTGTTTCATGTTTTTAGCATAAAACAATATATACATTAATTTACCGCTTAAACCATATATCGAAAGATAGCCTTACTTTCTCAAGACCCACTCGCAAGATATGTATGATTGTACAAAGTGATATTCAGCAGTTTACCTTACACTTTCACTCATAGCTTAGGAGCCATACTTGGTGCAAGGTCTTGCGCATAAGGAACACATTCCACAAGTGCGTTGCTTTTCTTAACGCCTTCACTCACAGCATATGAGCCATATCATGGCGCAAGGGCTTGCACATAAGGAACACATTCCGCAAGTGCGTTGCTTTTCTTAACACTATTACTCGCAACATAGTTGCTCGTCTTGCGCAGCTAAAAAGCGTTGCTTTTCTTAACGCCTTCACTCACAGCATAGCTGTTCGTCTTGCGCAGCTAAAAAGCGTTGCTTTTCTTAACGCTGCTCAGGTTCGATCTGACACAACAAAGGATGACCTTGCGAACGAGCATAGTTGTTCACTTGGTTTGCTTTCGTTTCAGCAATATCCCTTGGATATATACCAGCGGTACCTTTACCTTCATAATGAACTGTGAGCATCACTTGACTAGCCTGATCAATATCCATACCAAAATAACTTTGCAATACCTCAATGACAAAATCCATTGGCGTGTAATCATCATTCATTAAAACAACCGCATATAGTGGCGGTCGTTTTAATTCTGGAGGGGCTGTTTGTACAACCACCTCACCCTCATGATCCTCTTGCGAATCACTTAAACGTGGATTCAAGTGCCAATCGACAAACCCAGATTGATGAAAAGAATTTTTCACTTCACTTAAATTCATTTGACGTTTATATCTTCGCATATTGAGTTCTTAATCTAAAAATTTATTGAGCATTTGCTTCAGCTTGAGGTATTTCCGACACGAAAGCAGAACCTACATCAACTGGTTTACCTCGTTGCCAACTAAAGCGTTTGATTACAGGTGTACCAGCCCCTGTTAAACGCACTTCAATGAATTGTGGCATAAAGCCTTTCGGCATAGTCCAACGACCTGTTAAACGCTCGAAATCATCAAAGTTAAAGTTTTTGTCTTCTAAAGGCACTACTAAGATTTCGGTATCTTTAATTAAGCGCAATTCAACCGAACCAGATGCACGGCGTTTATTTGGGCTTACTTGAACAAGATCAATCTGATATTCAAAAGCATTTTCTGGCAAAGATTTAATTGCCATATTTTGAATAGTTAGACTTACACCGCCACGCTGTCTCAAGATATCACGATAAATCGCATTCATACCCTCAAACTGCGTCTTGTCTGCATTGGCTTGATTCACTGCTTTGAATAAGTCATCCGCATTACCCACAGCCATATCACGCTCTTGAACAGCAGCATTCAAACTCTTACTGACTGAATCCAATGCAGTCTTTTGTTTCTGAACAACATCAACCAATTGTTCAGCATCTGCATCATAACCAACCACTGTTAAACCTTGACGGTGGCCGACAGTATAGCCAAGCAAAAAACTACTACCGATCAGAACAGTAGCACCAATAATCAAAGGTAAATTCGTTTTTAAGAATTTATTTTTTTCAACGGAACTGTCTGGTGAAGTAGTCGGTTCAACGTTTTCCATCATCATCTCTATCGTTATGATCTGCATCAAAACACACATTAGAATCGAAATTTAAATGTGTGTGAAGTAAAAAAGCGTTTTTTATGGTAATAAACCAATGCCTTCCAAGCCAGCTGCTTCATCAAAACCAAACATTAAGTTCATATTTTGGATGGCTTGACCTGCAGCACCCTTCACTAAATTGTCTTGTGCAACCAAAATAATCAATTTATTCCGTTGCGGACGATATAGTGCAATACGCAATTCATTCGCACCGCGAACACTACGTGTCTCAGGTGAACTATTTGCTGGCATGACATCTACAAAACGTTCATCTTTATAGAAATCTTCGTAAAGAGCTTGCAGATCAACCGACTGACCTTGTTCAGTTAAATCAACATAAATCGTACTCAACATGCCACGAATCATTGGGACTAAGTGTGGTACAAAAATCAGTTGATCAAATTGACCTTTTTGCCCAGATATATTCTCTAGTGCTTCAACAATCTCTGGGTGATGGCGATGCCCAGCAACACCATAAGCTTTAAAGTTATCAGCATTTTCACTATAAATCATACCCAAGCTTGCTTTACGCCCTGCGCCTGATACACCTGATTTAGCATCAATAATAATACTTTGTGTGTGAATCAACTGATCTGAATTTTTAAGTAGCGGTGCTAAACCTAATTGTACAGTCGTTGGATAACATCCAGGATTGCCAATCACTTGTGCTTGCTTGATTTTTTCACGATTTAACTCTGTCAAACCGTAGACTGAATCTTTCAACAAAGCCGGGCAGCTATGTTGCATGCCATACCATTTCTCAAACTGAGCTAAATCCTGCAGGCGAAAATCAGCAGCAAGGTCAATAACCTTTGTCCCTGAAGCAGTTAATGCTTCTGAGTGTTGCATTGCCACACCATGAGGTGTCGCAAAAAATACGACATCGCATTGTTTAAGCTGATTTAAATCAAAATCAGAAAACTCAAGTGTTGTATGTCCACGTAAACTTGGGAACATATCCGCAACACGCTTACCTGCTTCTGTACGAGAAGTGAGAATACGAACTTGAACCTGTGAATGTCTTAGTAAAAGACGTAATAGTTCAACCCCAGTGTATCCAGTTCCACCAACAATACCAACAGAAATCACGCGTGACACCTCAAGCTTTCATTTAGGTAAATAGTATGGCAGTTTGGTTAGTTTTACACAATCTTCAAGTACCTAACATTTAAGAAAATAAAAGCGTAATCCAGCACTATCTAGCAATAAAAAAATATAAACAAATTCATTATATTTGAATTGATTCTACCATTGGTCAAGAAATACTATTGAATCCTTTCACTATTCGAATAGAATAAAAAAATTGCGGTAATAATAAATTTCATGGATGCAAAATTTTTTCTGGAGAGCTGGAATGCCTTCTTTGATGTCAAAACAAAGATTACATCACACTATTTGTTTAGGAATAGCTACACTGCTACTTAGCTCTGCATTGATCGGTTGTGGAAGCGGTGAAAGTAAAGCAACAAAAGAAACCACCTCAACGGTCTCTGTTCCAAAACCTAAAAATTTCAACATTAAAGCGTCTGTTGAAATGCGCGACATATTAGTTAGAATTTATGATAATTTTGACAATACATTAATCTTTGAACAAGCAGTAAGTACAACAACGGATCTAAATATTACGCTACCACAAATTTTGAATAGAAATCATCTCTATCGTATTGAGTTAGTCACTACACCAAACTCATTCATCTACGACTTTCAAAGTGCTCAATATCAAAAAGTTTCTATGATTTTACGTAGTTTGGTTGAAGTAAATATAGCGAATCTCACACAAAATATTTATATCAACCCAAGTTCAGAAGCAATTTATCAACGTGCTTTAGTGCGTTCAGGGACATTACCTACTGATACAAATAACAATTCAACCAATATTACGGCCTTACAATTAAAACTCGCAACAAGCGATGTAAATACGGCTTTAACAGATGCGTTCAATCAGTTAGATATTCCAAATTTAAATCCCAATAGTTTATTTAGTGTCTTTTCTCCATCAAGTGTTTCTTTACAATCTAGCCTATATACAAATACCTATCTCAGTTTTGGCTTTCTACAGCAGTGGTCGAACACTTATCCAAACAATAGTTTTGCTGAATTTACTCAAAACCTAGCGATAGACTTAAGAGATGGTTATCTAGATGCAAAAAAAATCCGTGGAGATCAAAGCCCTCTAACTTCTTTAGTAAAAACAACCCCTGACAACATTGACCCTGCCAAAAATACATTTATAGATATTACGACGAATCAAAAAGTTGCCAAGGATGCGTTTGCCACATCGTTAAAACAAGCTACGCTACAACTTGCTGATCGCTACCAACAAGCATCTATAAATCCAGAAGGTTATGCATTCTTAAAACAAAAAAGCTATGCTGGTGAAAACCCTGTCATCAATTCCAATACTATTTTTCGTATTATCGGTGCTGGTGATTACCGCCGCGCTGTCGGTTTTTCAGATACAACCGAGACTTGTAATGGTTCTATTTACCCGTGTAAACAAGGCATAACAGGAATTAATATTGTAAATGCAAGCTTTCCGTCTATTGAATACTTAATAGGTAATTACAAAGATTCAACCAACAACTGTCAACTCAATATTCGGGCTGATGGGTGGTTAGAGCTTATTAAAGATGGAAAAATCTACAGCTCCAAACTAGACAGCGACAGTACCGATAACTTATTACAAGTAGATAAAGCCAATTTTGAATACCTATTGAATAGTAGCTCTACTGAACCAAACAACAGCACCCTACAATACAGTTTTGTTCAATTGAAAATCAAAGCAAATCAGGTATTAAGTGCCAGTGCTGGTTTGGATAGCCGAAAAGCACCTGATCAACTGCAAACAACACAGGTACAGTGTAATTTCTAATACTTTCTCATCCAGCACAGGCGATATTGCTCCAACTTTATCGCCTGTTTAAGTAATAAGCCAAAGAAAATCAAAATATAATTTTAACCAAAACTTCACATTTGATTATTACTATCTATTTCAACTAATTTTTCTAGTTGAAATCACATGAAATTTAAACTATTAATTTTGCCAGCTGTTATTTCTTTACTGATTGCTTGTGGCAATGACAATGACCCCTCTTCTAACAACATAACTCTACCCACTCCACAACTGCCAAAGACCGAACCTCCAGTTCAGCCACCAAGCAATCCTGTTGGTGAATTACTGGATGCAGGTGCCAAGGGAGATATTCGACAATTTGGTGGAGCAACGCGTTTAAAGAAAGAACGTACGCAAGCGATGAAAGATTCTTTAAGTGATAATACCGTTAAAAATGTCATTTTATTTATCGGCGATGGCACCAGTGATTCAGAAATTACTGCTGCCCGAAATTATGCAGAAGGTGCGGCAGGTTATTTTAAAGGCTTAGATGTATTACCATTTACAGGTAGCTATACAACTTACGCACTCGATAAAAATGGCAATATTGATTATGTGACAGATTCAGCAGCCTCAGCCACCGCATGGGCTTCTGGAATTAAAACCTATAATAATGCCCTAGGTTTGGATATTTATAAAAAGCATCATGCAACAATCTTGGAGCTTGCCAAGACAGCAGGTTTTGCAACAGGTAATGTCACTACAACTGAGTTGCAAGATGCCACACCTGCCGCTTTAGTTGCTCATATTAGTTCACGTAAATGCTATGGCCCAAATGAAACCTCTTCAAGCTGTACCGATAGCGCCCTAGAACGAGGTGGTTTGGGCTCGATCACAGAACAGCTTTTAACCGCTCGAGCAGATGTAACGCTGGGAGGCGGCAGAAAGACATTTTATCAGGTCGCTAAAGCTGGTCCTTTCCAAGGCAAAACCTTGCTTGAACGTGCAAAATTAGAAAATTATCGTATTGTTGAAGACCTCAAGTCTTTACAGGCGGTCGATCGTGCCGATCAAAATCAGCCACTACTCGGCCTATTTGCTGACGGGAATCTTCCTGTGATTTGGAGTGGCCCTAATACACAGCTGAATGGTCACAAAAAAGAAGCCGAGAGCTGTAGAGCAAATGCTGCTTTTAGTGCTTCTACACCACGCCTAGCAGAAATGACAGAAAAAGCAATCGAATTACTTAGACCAAATCCAAAAGGTTTCTTCTTGCAAGTCGAAAGCGGTTCGATTGATAAGCGGAACCATGCAGCAGATCCATGTGGCCAAATTGGTGAAACCGTACAGCTCGATGATGCCATTCAAGTCGCACTGAAATTTGCAAAAGAACATGTAGACACATTGATTATTGTTACTGGTGATCATGCACATACCAGCCAAATCATTCCAATCAAAGGTGAGAGTCCAGGCCAGACAGCCGCACTCAAAACTAAAGATGGTGTTGCAATGGCAATTAATTACGGTACGGCGCCAGAAGGTTCGAGCCAACATCATACAGGTGCCCAAGTCCGTATTGCGGCATATGGACCGCGAGCTGCCAATGTATCAGGCTTACTTGATCAAACAGATTTATTCTTCATCATGAAAGATGCTTTAGGCATTAAATAATATTCAATCTGCACTCTAACAACAGCCCTCCGAAGGCTGTTGTTTTTATTTGATATGTTATTTTCAACCTTATGAATTATTCTCACCTGCTATACTCAGCAAACATCTTTTATACGACTCAGTTAATGTCTTTAAAATATCAAGTCCCAACGATATTGACTTATTGCAGATTAGTTCTAGGTTTTCTTATTGTTGCTGTCACTCTCCTGCAACCCAACTTCTATGCCATTTATACCGTTGTATTTTTAACCCTAGGGCTTATCACTGATATCTTCGATGGCATCATCGCAAGGCATTTGGGTGTATCCAGTGAAAAATTACGTCGACTCGATTCTAATATCGACCAAGTCTTTTTTATTTGTGCAATTACCTCGATTTACCTACAGCAGCCTGATTTCTTTAAGCAACATCTTTGGGCGATTGTTATTTTAATTCTGTCGGAAGTTGCGATCTATATTGTAAGTTTCATTAAATTCCGGAAGGAAGTCGCTACACATAGTCTAGGCGCTAAAATTTGGACCTTATTTCTTTTTGCTCTCTTAGTACAAGTCACATTAACAGGTCATGGACAAATTTTATTTATCGTGGTTTTCTGGCTAGGAATACTGACACGGGCTGAAATTATCGCAATTATCTTAGTACTCAAACAGTGGCAAAATGACGTCCCCAGCCTAAAACAAGCCCTACGTATTCGAAAAGGTCTAGCTGTACAGAGCAACCGCTTGTTTAATGGTTAAGGCAAAACCTACATTTTATTATTTTTTATAGTACCAACTCGGCAATTGAGTCTGTTTCAATTGCTTTCGATGCTCAAGGTAATTGGCATCATGCTTTTCCACTTCATTCCAAAACGCAGTACTATGATCAAAATGTTTGGTATGTGCCAACTCATGTACACAGACTGATCGTACAATATGTTCTGGCATCAGTACCAATGCAGCATTCAACATGATGTCATGTTTAGAACTACAACTACCCCAACGCGTCTTTGGCTTACGGATACTACATTGTTGATATAATAAACCAATTTCTTGACTGGTCTGTGCTAGATATTCAGGTAAAAACTGTTTTGCATAAGCCATGATAGCGGCTTGTAAAGCCTGCTCAGACTGTTCATGCCGAATCAGCAATTGTTGTTGTTCGAAATCAAACTTAAAAATATACCGCTGCTGTTGTTGAATAATCTTGAAAGGCTGCACATGGTGAAATAATGTCACCGATTCTGGCAAAATAGTTGTTTGACTAAATTGCTGCTGTTGTTTACACCATGTCTCAATCAGCCATTGTTCAGACTGTTGCAGAAACAGTTGAATCTGCCGTTTACTACAGAACAAAGGAACAGTTAAGCGAATACCTGTTGGCTCAACACGCAAGCGCAAATTTCTTGCCCTTGCATGTCGAACAACTTTAATTTCAGGTAACAGCGTTTCTAATGAAACTGATGGCATTATTGGGCTGTACGCTCTTCGATACCACTGTCAGTTGCAACAACAGCAATGGTTGCTGGATTTAATGCAAAGATACCATTGGTCACAACGCCTGGAATGTCGTTAATGGTTTTTTCCAACTCAATCGCATTTAGAATATTCAGATTAAATACATCTAAAATTACATTTCCGTTGTCTGTGATAACACCTTCACGGTAAACGGGATCACCACCTAGCGCAACAATTTTACGAGCCACTGCAGAACGCGCCATTGGAATCACTTCAACAGGAAGTGGGAAATCACGTCCTAACTGATCTACCCATTTTGAATCATCTACGATACACACAAATTTCTTTGCAATTGAGGCAACAATTTTTTCACGGGTTAATGCCGCACCACCACCTTTGATCATATGCATATGACGGTCAATTTCATCAGCACCATCAACATAAGCATCTAAACCACCAACAGAGTTCATATCGACCACTTCAATGCCCAGTTTTTTTAGGCGTTCAGCTGTTGCCGTTGAACTTGCGACTGCTGCTTCTAGTTGCAATTCAGGCAATAAATCAATTAAAAAATTAACGGTACTTCCTGTTCCTACGCCCAAAATGCCGCCTTTAGGCAAATGTTTCAAAGCTGCTTTGGCCGCAGCTTGTTTTTTTTCATCTTGGGTTGCATATAGACTCATGACTTCACTCAACTATTTTGACATTTGCTTTAAGAAAACAGCGCAAATGCACAGGGGTTTGCTACAATGATTGCCTATTTTAAACTGTTATAGGGAAGATGAACATGCTGTCTCGTGTGGTACGACAAATTTTACAAGCAACGGTTTATGATGTTGCGATTGAAACACCGCTTGAAGCAGCTCCACGAATTAGTCAGAAAATTAATAATAACATTCGATTTAAACGTGAAGATTTACAACCTGTATTCTCTTTCAAGCTACGCGGTGCCTACAACCGCATTAGCCAACTACCAAAAGATCAACTCGATCGCGGTGTAATTTGTGCATCTGCTGGCAACCATGCCCAAGGCGTTGCACTGTCTGGAAAAAAACTAGGCATCCCTGCCATTATTGTTATGCCAAGCACGACACCTGATATTAAAGTTCAAGCAGTTAAACGTTTAGGCGGTCAAGTTGTGTTACATGGCGATAGTTTCGATGTTGCCAATAAATACGCAAAACAACGTGCAGAAGATGAAGGTTTGGTGTTTATTCCACCTTATGACGATGAACTGGTGATTGCAGGTCAAGGCACAATTGCCAATGAATTATTGCGCCAATGGCGTGATGTTGAATATGTGTTCGTTGCAGTTGGTGGTGGCGGACTCATTGCTGGTGTTGCAGCATACTTGGGTGAAGTTGCACCACACGTCAAAGTAATTGGTGTTGAATACGAAGAATCAGCATGTTTAAAAGCAGCACTTGAGTCAAATGAACGTGTGATTTTACCGCATGTCGGTCTATTTGCCGATGGTACGGCTGTTGCTCAAATTGGCGAATTGCCATTTGATGTGATCCGTTTACGGAAGTCTGATAATTCAGGCCCAATCGTTGAGCCAAATATTGTCACTGTAGATACAGATGAGATTTGTGCTGCAATTAAAGATACTTATGATGAGAATCGCAGTATTGTTGAACCTTCTGGTGCAATGGCCTTGGCAGGTATTAAAAAATATGTCGCTGAGCATCAATTGACTGATAAAAACATGGTGTCAATTGTTTGTGGTGCCAACATGAACTTTGACCGTTTACGTTATATCGCAGAACGTACCGAGTTGGGTGAACGTCGTGAAGCAATCTATGCTGTGACAATTCCTGAGCAAAAAGGTGCCTTCCTGCATTTCTGCCGTGCCCTACAAGGTCGTAACATCACTGAGTTTAACTACCGTGCCAGTGATAGTAGTCTCGCTCAAGTCTTTGTCGGGATCAGCCTGAAAGGCGGTGAAACCGAACGTCATGAAATTCACGAGATGTTGAAACAACAATATGAAGTCGATGATCTGTCTGATGATGAGGTTGCGAAACTGCATATTCGTTATTTAATTGGCGGGCATGCCAATATTGAACATGAGCGTTTATTCCGCGTTGAGTTTCCAGAACGTCCTGGTGCTCTGCTAACGTTCTTGGAACGTTTAGGCCCAACCCATAACATTACCCTATTCCATTACCGCAACCACGGTGCAGCAGAAGGTCGTGTTCTGGTTGGCTTACAAGCAACCGATGCAAAGCAAAATCCAGATGGCTTAGTCGAAACATTGGAAAAGATCACTTATCCATATGCTGAAATCAGCAATAATATTGGATATAAGCGTTTTCTTAAATAAGTTTTAAAATACTTGAAAGCCGACCTAGTGTCGGCTTTATTTTTAATCGATATTTTGCTTATCCATGTGCAGCGCAAACAAAATCATTACAAATAGAAAGTTATTCCATCTTAAAATGAATAAAAAGACATTTTTATCATTTAGTTAAGGACAGTTATGGCACAGTTTGCAGTCATTGGTTTAGGTAGTTTTGGGGCAACTGTTGCATTAGAGCTGACTAAATTGAATCATGATGTCATTGGGATTGATACCATCAAACGTAATGTTGAAAGCTTGGCTGACCGCATTACACACGCAGTGATTGCCGATGCCACCGATGAGCATGTCCTAGAAGAACTGAATATCCAAAATTGCGATGCTGTTGTAGTCGCAATTGGTGAAGATATTGAGGCCAGTATCCTCTGTGTTTTAAATCTCAAAAATCTCGGTGTTGAGAAAATTTTAGTCAAGGCTAAAACCAAAGCACATCATACGATCCTCTCCCATTTAAATGTCAGCAAGATTATCCATCCTGAAGAAGATATGGGTGTCCGAGTTGCTCAAGCCTTAAATTACCCTATGGTGAGTCGTTATATGGCTTTAGATGATGATCATTACATTGTCAAAGTTCCTGTGCATGAAAAGCTCAACAATGTAAATTTATCTGGCATCTTAAAACAAGAGCCGAATATCAAGCTGCTGCTACTGAAACGAGATCAACAGATTCACTACGAAACAGATGCAAGTTTTACCCTACAAACGGGTGATGTCCTGATTTTAGAAGGCTCACTCAGCCATCTTAGAAAACTTTCTGGATGTTTCGCATAATATGGCATTTAAAATAAACTCTCAGAAGATTTTTAATCTCAGCCCGCCATCTTTACTGGCAATTGGGTTTCTTAGCTTTATTATCATTGGCACGATACTGCTAAAAATGCCGATTGCAAATAAAGGCAATGTCAGCTGGATGGACGCTTTATTTACAGCAACTTCGGCCGTGACCATTACTGGCCTATCAGTGGTTAATCTGAATGAATCATTTAATCATCTCGGGCAGTTTATTATTCTTCTGTTGATTCAATCAGGTGGTTTAGGCTTTATGACCTTTGCCATCTTGGCTGCATTGAGTCTCGCACCTAAACTCGGCTTAAAACAACAAATGATGGCGCAAGATAGCTTGGGTCAAACCAGCCTATCCAAAGTGACCTTCGTTGCCAAAGGTGTGGTGCTATATACCCTATTTTTTGAGTTGATTGGCGTCATTATCCTGACAGCCTCCTTTGCGCCAATGTATGGTTTTGGTCGCGGGCTTTATTATGCTGTTTTCTATAGCGTTTCAGCTTTTAATAATGCAGGTTTTTCCTTATTTGATAACAGTCTGATTAACTTTCAAAGCCACTATCTGATTTGTCTCACCATCAGCATGTTATATACCCTAGGCGGAATCGGCTTCTTGGTTCTGATTGATGTTAAGCAAAATAAACGTTGGAGCAAGTTGACCCCAAACAGCAAACTGATTCTGAGTACCATCGCAATTTTAAATCTTGTTGCATTTATCTTAATTTGGTTATTAGAGTCCAACAACCCTCTCACGCTTGGTTCAATGGGCCTTGGTGAACAAGCCATGAATGCTTGGTTCCAAGCAACTGTGCCACGTTCGTCAGGGTTTAACACCATTGATACAGGTTCAATGGAACATAGTACGGCTTTATTGACCATGTTATTGATGTTTATTGGTGGTGGTTCTCTTAGTACCGCAGGCGGTATTAAGGTCGGTACTTTTGTAATTTTATTGCTCTGTGTGATTTCCTTTCTGCGTCGTAATGAAGAAATTCGTATTTTTAATCATTCAGTTTCACAAGAAACAACTTATAAAGCACTTGCAGTGACTGCCATTACAGGCATGTTGGTCTTTGTCGGCTGTTTTATCATTTTCCTTCTTGAACCCAAATTAGATGTGCTCGACCTAATGTTTGAAGTAGTCTCTGCAGCATGTACAGTTGGTCTATCTCGTGGCGTAACCAGTGAGTTACATGATGGCAGTTTATTTGTTCTGAGTTTATTGATGTATACGGGACGGCTTGGGCCATTAACACTGGCCTATTTAATTGCGACACCGAAAAAGAGTCGCCTAAAACACGCCAATGCCAATATTCAGATTGGATGATGATTTAATGGCTGTTTAATCACGATTACTTGTCGACAAATTTCATCACTTTGACGCTGTTGTTCAAACACCGTTTTAGACATCACGTCAAAATGATCACAGAAACTAATTTCCTGTTCGTCGATTGAATAAATCAAAGACTGATTCCCTACATCTTGTAATGTGTCATAAAACACAATCACGAAGTGACCTTGTTCAAAAGCCCGCTGAATTTCTGAATAAGTTAAAGCAGCCTGAATCGGAATCTGAAGACGCTGCGCATCGAGATAACTTTGCTTTTCCTTTTCATCAATATTAGGATCAGGCGCCGTATAGAACGATACTTCAAAGCCTATTTTTTTCAGTGCTACAGCCAAAGCAATAGTGAATGTCCCATCTTCTCGATCATGGCCAGACAAACGAATCAGGTCAGCAATATCAATATGGGTATGATATTGCTTCACGATTAACCAAAGTGCAAAGACACCACAATTTGCTTCAAGCTGTAATAAGGACTCTGGAATATTTAAACTCATTTAATACCAGTTCATCAATGACACACCCAAACCGACATAGGTTGCTCGGTGGTTATAATCAATCAAACTTTCGCCATAGCCATCAAATATTTGCAAATGACCACGTAATTTATCTTTAATTGGGAAAGCCCAGTCAAACTGAACTGCTCCGTGCGAACGATCTCCACCTTTCAATGAATGACGTAACATCAAAGAAAAGTCGTTATCGCCTTTACGGTAGAATGCCGTCAGATCACCACGACCGATATAATCTTTAATATCTGGATTATTATCATCTTTGGCTTCTTCCTCTACACGATACCAAGGACGAACCATCAAGGCGAAATTATCTTTTTCAAATCCAAGATTGAAAATGACACGGTTCCAGCTACGCGACAATGGATCAGAACGACCATTGGATTGGTGGTTCAAGGTCACCCCAAGCAAACGTGCATTGAGACCTAAAACCTCATAGTTGGTTCTGAACATCAAACTTGCTTCAGGCTCATAATTGGTCTCGCGAAATGGGCGCGACTCTTCCGAATTATATACTTGCCAACGAGATGACTGAGTATAACCCACCCAAAGATCACCATTATCACCAAAAATATTTTCCCAAGCCTTGGTCTTAAAGGAAAGCTGAAACTTGGCTTCACTCGACTTTAAGTCTTGCTTCTCTTTAACAGTGTTTTCTGGATTTGGACTACTTGGAAATTCATTTTTATCACTGGTCCAAAACACGGGAAGCAAATAAACAGGTTGATAAGCACGAATGTTCCACACACCAAGCTTACTTTCTTCAGATAACTCCCAACGACGATCCAACAAAGAAACATTTGGATCAAACTTCGGTGCAGCCCCTAACAAATGCAAATCACTTACTTTTTGAACCACTTTATCTTTTAAAGATTCTGGCTTGGCTTTTTCATTAGATTCAACCACAGGCATCGCTGCGGCAACCACAGGTGCGGCATCCGTCTGAGCTTGTGTTGGAATAATGACAGGTGCTTTATACAGGCTATCATAACAAGCCAAGCGTTCAGCATTTGCAGCCAAAGCCACACATGCTTCAACACTCGCAGGGCTTGTCGGTGCTGTAGATTGTGCATTCGCCAACGATGTCGTTAAAGAGCCAAGTATCGCCATGATACTGAGCTCCAAATGACTACGTTCAAAAGATTTGAACGCCATAGATTTCTCCAATTTTTATTTTAATTGACTTGCTGAATACTGAATCCAAGTTTCTGCAATTCTTCACGTTTCGCAAATGGCGCAACCACGGCTTTCACAGGTTTTTGAGCCAATAGATATTGCTTCGCAACACGCTGTAAATCATCCAAGTTCACGCTGAGTAGACGCTCACGTAAGATTTTACGGAATTTTGGTGTACGTGCATGCAACAAGGCATAACATGCAGTAATTGCTTCCCCTGCTGGTGAACCCGGTTTATCCATACCAGCCACTAAACCAAGAATTGCTTCTTCCAGTTGATGTGGTTGTTGTTCGGTATTCAGTAACCATTGTACACTGGCTTCAAAATCATTAAATGTTTCTGCTAAACGCGGATCACGATAGCTATAGAAACGGAACGAGCACGCATTGCCATCATAGCTAGCTCCACCACCATATGCGCCACCTTTTTCACGAATCGCACTATGTAAAAAGCCATTACGCAAATAAGCAGCCAATACCATTAAAGGTGCCGCATCAGGATGCGCGACATCGACTGCTTGATAAGCAGATGAACAGAATTGGACATTGGCTTGAATCAACCATGCTTCATCGTCGTTGGTATTGACCTGTTCTACTTGCGTTAAAGTGACAGGTGCTTTATCAACAACCAGCTTATCCCAAACATTTTGAACTTCTTCAACTAAACGATCGGATTGATGTTCTTCACATACCAATAAGAATTGTTTAGGTGCTTGCAGCAACTGACGATGAATCGACTGTAATTCAGTAATCAATGCTTGATAAGCAGCATCATCTTGATCAATTTTCGCAACCAAGTCACTAAGCCAGTTTAATGCGCCTAAACCCGTATTGTGATAATCACGGCGTGCAAGTGCACTCATTTGACGTGAAGCTGCTTGCATCGCATAACTATGACCAGAACCAGACAACCGTGATTGCCAACGCGTTTTACGCTGTTGCAATAACTCGATAATGCGGTCTTTTTCATCAAAACGAAGTTGTTCAAATGCCAATTTTAATAATTGAATGGCATCCAGCTTTTGCGTCAGTGATTTGGTCGTTAAAGTCAGCCATGCACTGATACGGTCTTTATCATCGACCTTACTGCGCAATGATGCCCCCATACCTAAACCACCACTTACTGCGGTTTGGATTTGCTGGAATTCCAAATAATCGTACTCACCCGCACCAACCTCTCCCATTAGAATTGAGAGTAAATTGAAGTATGGAGATTGTACGATTTCATCAGGAATCTGGATCAACACTTGTTGGTAGTAAATACCATTGGTTCCTGCATGATACAGATTCAATGGTGTATCTAAACCATTGCAAATAATTTCACGTAGTTGACCTTGCACAATTTGCAGTTCAGCAGGCACATCTTCCAAACCAACTTTTGGTAGCAATTCAAGGTCATCTGGTGTGTCTTGACGTTGCTTCAATGCAGCCGTTTTTTCCTGAATCTCAACTTTCTGTTCGTCAGTTAAATGGGCTGTGATCTCAGCCAAACGAGCCTGTTCAGCCTGTTGTTCTTTCACCGATTTCGTTGCATCAGGTACTAAAGTCATTTGTACGCGGTGTGGATTATCCAACAAGTGGGTTTGGATCAAGTTTGATAACCACATTGGGTCTTTCAGTTCTTCTTTCACCTGCTCAATCGCAGAGTCGACATCCCAAACATGAATTGGATCACTATGATGAATCGCACTGCCTAGTCCATTCAGAATCAGACTTAGACCATACGGTGTACCATCACCATTGATTTCACGTTGATGTAATTCAATCTGGTGAAGAATTGCATCGACAAAATCAGTATCTACTGGCTTAGAAGCAACATCTTTTAGAATATCAAGAATGCCATTTTTAAATGTTTCTGCATGTTCAGCATTAGAGCCTTGAACGCCACAGTAGAAGGTCATTTCAAAGTTGCTGTCATCAACACCCATTAAAGGACCTGTTGATTGTGCATAGCCACAAGTTTCTAAGTAATGGCGTAAAGGTGAAGCAGAATTTTCTAATAGAATTCCCTCAACCAAACGCATACCTAGACGTAATTTAGTATCACTGGTTTCAGGTAATAACCATGACATAACATGGTAAGTCTTATCTTTCAGATCTTCACTATCGACCGCATAGCTTTCAGTCACTTCAACAGGTGCAGTTAAACGCTTCTCTGGTTTTGAATATAAAGTTGTCCCTTGAGAAAACTTATGTAGAGCTAGTTTCTCAAATTGCTCTTGTAAGTCATACGCACTTTGATTGCCAAAGGTCATGAACACGGCATTACTTGGGTGATAGTGAACTTTATAGAAATCCACCAATTGCTCATAGCTTAGGTCTGGAATATCTTTAGGATCACCACCCGAGTTGTAGTGGTAAGTCGTTTCTGGGAATAAATGATGTGCAAGTTGATGATATAACTGATCTGAAGGAGAGCTCATTGCTCCTTTCATCTCATTAAACACTACACCTTTATAAACCGCTTGATCATTTTCCAACTCAATGCGAATGCCTTCTTGCGCAAAGTCCAATGGATTCAAATTCGCGGCAAAGGCAGCATCTAAATACACAGACAATAAGTTTTGAAAGTCTTTTTTGTTCTGTGTTGCAAAAGGATATGCTGTCCAATCCGCTGCTGTGAATGCATTCATAAATGTGTTCAATGAACGGCGGATCATCAAAAAGAAAGGATCACGTACAGGGAACTTTTCAGAACCACAGAGTGCCGTATGTTCTAAAATATGTGCAGCACCTTTGGAATCCATCGGCTGCGTTCTAAACGCTACCAAGAACACATTTTCGTCATGGGTTGTGGCTAAATGGTAGTGAACTGCACCAGTCACTTTGTGCTTATATTCTGAAACTTGAATATCGAGTGCTTCTACATGGTGTTGACGTAATAGCTGAAACGCGGGATGTGTCGTTTGAGTAATGCTTTCAGTAACATCTACAGTCATGTGATCTCCAATTTATCTCTATTAAATTCATTACAATTGATTATAGAGAGTCTACCGAAGAATACGTATCGATATCCATGTAAATTACTCTATTTTTGTAGAAAAATGCAGCGCCTAAATCAAAACGCCGTTTGATAAAATCTTGTAAAAATTACGATGTGCTGACACGATAGATTGATATCCCCGACTTTGATAGAACTGAGCCGCTTGTGCTGTATCAGTAAATAAATCAAGCCGCTCAAAATAAGTCTTTGCGTATTGTTCGATATGTCCCAATAAATGCGTACCAATCTGATTAGTGCGATAGTCTGGATGGACATAGAAACGACCT
The DNA here is from genome assembly GCF_023702675.1 of Acinetobacter sp. C26M. Lineage (NCBI taxonomy): Bacteria > Pseudomonadati > Pseudomonadota > Gammaproteobacteria > Moraxellales > Moraxellaceae > Acinetobacter > Acinetobacter sp. C26M. The sequence continues at coordinate 1,827,233 of NZ_CP098478.1, read as the reverse complement.
AAGCGCCCAACTCGCTGCGATTCTGCAAAAGGGTCTTGATTCAATCCACCTACGGCAATCAAATGATCATGCTGATCATACACAACAAAAAGTGCTTCCCCGATCTGATCAAAACAATTGGTACCAGATTAAAAATCTTGTTTTAATCTATTTAAGAAGCGAAAGCCCTCACGTTCTGATATTGGATCAAAACATCGATTTGTGCAGGCAATTCTAGGCTTCTTTCAATTCTCAACTGATGTTGCTTCATCTTCTTTCCTTCATTTCATTACGAATCCACCCTTTACTGAATTTTCTTCAACAAACTACTGTAATCCGTAGCATTCGTGTAAACTTTGCTTTTTGATTTTTACTGTGATGACAAACATGGCAACTGTTGATCTTTTTGCAATTGGTAATGCACTCATTGACCAAGAATTTAAGGTTTCAAATGAGTTTCTAACGCAACAGGGATTGCCAAAAGGCACAATGCATTTGGCCGATGGTGAAACACAGGCAAATTTATATCAAAAATTACAAGATACTCAAAGCTACAAGGGCCAAGCCAGTGGTGGTTCAGCAGCGAATACAACCGTTGCTTTTAGTGCCTTAGGTGGTACTGCATTTTATGGCTGTCGTGTAGGTAATGATGAACTCGGTCGCATTTATCTAGACGGCTTAAATGAAGCAGGCATCACAACCACAACACAATCAATCAGTGAAGGTGTTACAGGTACTTGTATGGTTCTGATCAGCCCAGATTCAGAACGTACCATGCAAACCTATCTCGGTATTACCGCTGAATTATCCGATGAACAAATCGACTTTGAACCGCTTAAAACCGCAAAGTGGCTGTATATCGAAGGTTACTTATCAACCAGCGATACCGCTCGTGTTGCAGTTAAACAGGCACGTGAACTGGCTAAAGCACACGGTGTTAAAATTGCATTATCACTGTCTGATCCTGCAATGGTGCAATATGCACGTCAAGGTTTAGTCGAACTCTTAGATGATGGCGTAGACTTGTTATTCTGTAATGAACAAGAAGCACTCATGTTTACCGAAACAGACAATCTTGATGCTGCGATTGAAAGCCTAAAATTAAAGAATCAACATATTGTGATTACTCAAGGCGCTAAAGGTGCTGTGATTGTTGATCAAGCACACCACTTCCATGTCAATGGTCGTGCTGTTGAAGCTGTGGATACCAATGGTGCTGGCGATGCATTCTCAGGCGCATTTTTATATGCAATCAATGCAGGTTTAAGCTTGGAAGCTGCTGCACAACTTGCTATTTTGATCTCAAGTGAGGTGGTTGCTCAATATGGACCACGTTTAAGCGTAGAAAACTACGCTAAACTGTTTGAACAATTCCAGAAAGCTCAACAGGAATGTGCATAACATGGAAAAGATTTGCATGACTGAAGAAGTCCCTGAGCGTGAGTCTCGTGCATACGACACCATGAAAGGGACCACGATTTTTATCACTCAAAAAGATGGCAGCTTCTATGCCTATCAAAACGTTTGCCCACACTTGCAAACCGAACTTGAGTATTTAGAAAATCAATTCTTGGATCAAGATAAAGAATACATTCAGTGTTCTACCCATGGTGCACTGTTTTCAGTCGAAACAGGCGAATGTATTTCAGGCCCTTGTCTAGGTGAATTCCTTGAGAAAGTAAATTTGGAAGTCCACTCAGATGGTGGTATCTATATTGATTAAGCCATAGATCATGAATTCTGCGATGACTGAGTTTTTCCTCAATTACTACCTGATGCCATTTCATATGAGCGTCGTGGCTCTAATTGTGCTCAGCATTGCAGAAACCATCGGGATTGTGATTGGTTTACGTCCAAGTCATTTGGTGAAAAAACTAACACCAGAATGGTTACTCAACTCTCCTCTGCTGGATGTTAAGTTCTCCAAATACCTGATCTTTGTATTCTTATTGATCAACTTTAGCTTTGCAGGCTATTTTTTAGAACTCTCGTTCTTTGCGTTACAGCACTACTTTATTTCTCCTTATTATTTATTTGTTCCCGCTTTAATTATTGATATTTTCTTTACGGTATTTATGATTCATTGCTTGGACCAAGTCATCAAACCTAAGGTGATTCATACCCACACCAATTTGGTCGGACGTTTAGCCACCATTTCAACAGGCAATGCACGCCCAGGCTTTTCAGCGCAAGCACGTGTCCGTGATGAATTTGGTCAATTGTATTATGTACAAGTCGAACCTGAATACGGCGAACTCGAATTGCAATCACAAGTGTTATTGATTAGCCAAAAATCCAATTCACACTATCTCGCCAAGAAAATCTCACTGTCGAATAATTTGTTTACACCAGACTAAATTTTGATTAAATAAAGCTCTTTTTTGCATAAAACCCACAAAATTACACTTTGTTACAAATATATGGAGCAAAAGTTTTGAATTTAGCTCTTCCCTTCTCGTTGTTTTCATGATCTCACTAGCACAAAAAATACAACAGTGATACCCATCACATTTTTTAGAATAATCTCTACCTATACACTAGGTTTTATAGAGTAGTCATTGTGATAATTATTTAATTATGTAAGCAAATTGATAAGTTATTGTATATATTATTTATTTTATATTCATACCATTTTAGTTGGTTTAATATTTATTTAACTCAATATAAACCCTATCTTTTTAATCAGATTAATAATTATAAATACAACTGTTTCAATCAGGTTTAAAAAACAATTCTGATTATTTTAGTTGGTTAAAATAATTATTTTTAAATATTTTAATAAAACAAATACATCTATATGATTTAAAACAAATATTTAATTTTAAATTATTTAAAATTACTAAAGGTTTATTTTCAATGAATTTTATTTAATAATGTTTTACATCTTCTTTAAATATGAGGCTAGGTTCTATGAACACGAGTTCTCAAGATCCAAATCGGCGACTCATCAGAGAAATCACGATTATTCTTATTATTAAAGTTGTACTTCTCTTGGTGATTAAACACATCTGGTTTGATGCGCCAACGATTCCAAAAGATTTTAACAATGAAGTTGCCGAGCGTATTGCTGGTGACATGTCCAAAACTCAGGAGACACGTTGATGATTTCTGAAAGCGTGGTCGATCTTTCGCGGTTCCAATTTGCAATGACCGCAATGTATCACTTTCTTTTCGTCCCTCTAACTTTAGGTCTGGCTTTTATTCTTGCCATCATGGAAACCACCTATGTGATTTCAGGCAAAGAAATTTATAAAGACATGACCAAGTTTTGGGGGAAACTCTTCGGGATTAACTTTGCCTTAGGTGTAACCACTGGTCTGACTATGGAATTCCAGTTCGGTACCAACTGGGCTTATTATTCTCACTATGTAGGCGATATTTTCGGGGCACCGCTTGCAATTGAAGGCTTGATGGCTTTCTTCCTAGAATCCACCTTTATTGGTTTATTCTTCTTTGGCTGGGATCGTCTATCTAAAGTACAGCACTTAGGTGTGACTTGGTTGGTGGCGATTGGCTCGAATATGTCTGCCTTGTGGATTCTCATCGCCAACGGTTGGATGCAAAACCCTGTCGGTGCTGCATTTAATTACGAAACCATGCGTATGGAATTGGTGGACTTTGGTGCGCTGATTTTTAACCCTGTGGCACAAGTAAAATTTGTACACACGGTTTCTGCGGGTTATGTCACTGGTGCAATCTTTGTACTCGCCATCTCAAGCTATTACTTATTAAAGAAACGTGATTTACCTTTTGCTCGTCGCTCATTCGCCATCGCTGCAATTTTCGGTTTAGCATCAACTTTATCTGTGATTCTACTCGGTGATGAGTCTGGTTATGAACTCGGTGACGTTCAAAAAACCAAACTTGCTGCCATTGAAGCTGAATGGCATACCGAACCTGCACCTGCTGCATTCACCTTATTTGGTCTCCCAAATCAGCAGGAAATGCGTACCGACTACGCCATTAAAATCCCTTATGTCATGGGGATTATTGCAACACGTTCTACCGATAAAGAAGTGACTGGCTTACGTGACTTGATGAAAGAACACGAAGTGCGTATCCGTAATGGTATGGTGGCCTATAGCGAGTTGGAAAAACTTCGTGCAGGTGACCGCTCTCCAGAACTGTTAGCTTCATTTGAGAAAAATCAAAAAGACTTAGGTTATGGCCTACTCTTGAAAAAATATTCTCCAAATGTGGTTGATGCGACTGAAGAACACATCCAAGCTGCAACTAAAGATACCATTCCAAACGTCGCAGCATTGTTCTTCTCTTTCCGTGCCATGGTTGCTTCTGGCTTCCTCATGCTGTTGCTATTCCTGTTCGCGACTTGGGCTGTGGCGAAACGTAATGCTGAAGATAAACCTTGGTTACTCAAATTTGCTTTGTTTGCTCTCCCTCTCCCATGGATTGCAGCTCAAACAGGTTGGTATGTAGCTGAAGGTGGTCGTCAGCCTTGGTCGATTGGTGAAATCTTACCGACACACCTCTCTGCATCAAGCGTCAGCGCTGGTGATGTGTGGGGCTCGATTATTGCGCTTGCAGCGTTCTATACCGTACTGCTCATTATTGAAATGTACTTAATGATCAAATTTGCTCGTTTAGGTCCAAGTTCTTTGCATACTGGTAAATATCATTTTGAAAAACTAGAAGCAAAAACTGGGGAGGCTCAATCATGATCGAATATGAACTCCTAAAAATTATCTGGTGGGTCTTGGTTGGTGTACTACTGATTGGCTTTGCACTTACCGATGGTTTCGATATGGGCTCAATGGCACTGATGCCATTTGTAGGTAAAACTGACTCTGAACGTCGTGCTGCAATCAATACCATTGCTCCGCACTGGGATGGTAACCAAGTCTGGTTTATTACCGCAGGTGGTGCACTGTTTGCTGCTTGGCCAATGGTCTATGCGGTTGCCTTCTCTGGCATGTATTGGGCCTTGCTACTCGTTTTGTTCGCTCTGTTCCTGCGACCCGTCGGTTTCGACTATCGCTCTAAATTAGAGAATACCCAATGGCGTACCTCTTGGGACTGGGGCCTATGTATCGGTGGTGCGGTGCCTGCACTGGTGTTTGGTGTGGCATTCGGGAACTTGTTCCTTGGCGTACCCTTTAGCTTAGATGACACTTTACGTTCGCAATATACAGGTAGCTTCTTTGCACTATTGAATCCGTTTGCTCTGATTTGCGGTATCGTCAGCTTATCAATGCTATGTGCGCATGGTGGTGCTTGGCTGATGCTACGTACTGATGGCAATTTGCATAACCGCTCTGCAAAAGCAACACAAATCATGGCAATCGTGTTCCTTGTGTGCTTCTTAGCTGCGGGTGCATGGTTATTGTTTGGCAATATCTCAGGTTATAGCTATGCAACTGCGGTCAATACCAATGCTGCACTGAATCCACTTGCAAAAGATGTGGTGACCAATGCCAATCATGGTTGGTTAAATAACTATACAACGTATCCGATCACCATGGCTGCGCCTATCGTTGCGATCCTCGGTGCGCTATTGGTAATTGTCAGTGCAGCGAAACATAAAGCGGCTGTGAGTTTTACAGGTACAAGCCTGATGATTGTTGGTGCAATTCTCACTGCTGGTTTTGCCTTGTTCCCATTCTTATTACCATCAAGCATTGACCCAACTTCAAGCTTGACCATGTGGGATGCCGTTTCTAGTCATAAAACCCTTGGTGTAATGACCGTTGCTGCATGTATCTTCGTTCCGCTCATTTTGATCTATACCTCTTGGTCGTATTACAAAATGTGGGGTGTCATCACCAACAAACATATCGAAGAAAATTCACATAGTTTGTATTAATCAGGAGATATGACATGTGGTACTTTGCATGGATTCTAGGTGTCTTGATGGCATGTTTCGCAGGTGTACTCAGTGCGCTTTATATCGAACATCATCAAGATTTAGATGAGGAATAATAGAATGGCTGAAGCAATGACAACACCGAAGAATAGTAAAGCGCAAGTACTTGCAATGACCATTTCGTTTTTGTTGGCATTGCCGCTTGCTGCTATTTTACTGGTACATCCCTCACTGATGTTGGATGCCAACGGACACTATAATCATAGCTTGCTGATGTTGGTGATGATTGGTATTTCTGGTGGTTTCGTGCATGGGGTTGGGTTTATACCAAGATTCTGGTTATGGAAATGGCTGTTTAGTCCTTATATCGCTTGGCCATTAATGGTGTTGGGATATTTTATCTGGATTGGAAATTAATTTCTGTGCCACCAACAAAAAGAGGAAGCCAATGAGCTTCCTCTTTTTTTATATAACCATTAAAACTTAAAGGAAACAGAACCCGTTACACTACGCGGTGCACCAAAGGTTTGATTTGACGTATTCAAACGATAGGTTTTATCTGTAATATTATTGAGATTTAACCCCACCGTTAACTCTGGACTGATTTGATACTTAGCCATAGCATCAACCAACGTAAAAGCTTTCTGACCATTGCTATCACGAGCAAAGCCATCCATATCATAACTACTATAAATTTTACTCTGCCATGTCACGCCAGCGCCAATACTCAGCTTGTCTAAATCACCAGAAAACTTATAAGTACCAAAGAGCTTAAACTGATCTTTTGGAATATCGGTATTGATGCGATCTCCTTTTTCTTTGGTTTCTGAATAAGTATATCCACCATTTAGATTCAGATTAGGTAGCACTTCTCCTGAAATCACAGCCTCAAAGCCTTTTGTTTTCGCGCCTTTTGCTGAACGGTAATATGTAGTCCCTGCAACTGCGCCAGGCACTTCTTCACTGGTTGTATATTTACCTGCATCAACAGCAACATTATCCATATTCGATTGGAATAAAGCCAAACTGGTATTTACACGACCCGAAAAAAGCTCACCTTTAATACCTAATTCATAGCTATCACCTTCTTTAGGATCCAGCAATTTCATTTGATAGTCTTTATTCGCCTGTGGCGAGAAGATACTGGTATAACTACCATAAACCGCCCATTCAGGTGTGAGATCAAGAACAACCCCTGCATAAGGCGTAAACTGATCATCAATTTTAATTTTTGTTCCGTTATTTTTATTACCAGATTCGGCATAATAATCAATGCTCGAAACACGTCCACCCAATATAACTTTCAAATTATCAAGAAGATTTAAACGAGTTGCCAAATAGCCGCCATATTGCCTAAATTGCAGTACTGAATTTCCTGTACTTGCCGCAGTATATAAACCAGTAGGCTGTGCTGTATAACCATTCCAGGTTTTGATATTAATTGCGCCTGTTTCACCCATAACCCGATTGTAATAAGGATCATTTTGGTCTACATCCTGAAAGTTTGCACCTAGCATCAGCTCATGTTCACGACCGAAAAGTTGATATGGTCCAGTCACGCCCAAATCGACAGAATGTTCAACAGGTTTAGTATGCTGATAACCAGCAGTCACAGTTGATGTGTTTTTTTCATAATCAGTGTAATAAACAGGTTTACCATCAGCGCCAATGACCTGTACACGCTTCCCATCTTGCGTCTTATAAACGCCAGATGTATTTGACCCAATCACACCATAAATGCTTTCTGTATCGGTTGTCGCAAAATTATAATTTGCATTCAACTTCCAACGATTTTCAAACTCATGTTGCAACTGCGCAAATGCATTTAGACTATCGGTATGAGTATAAGCCCATCGTGGGGCTGAGTTGTCCTTGCGTCCCATTGGAGAAAGAATATTCTTCGCATCAAAATTTGCGTAAGCGTGGATACTCTGACCATCACTTTCATTACGGCTTAATGATGTACCAATACTTAAAACAGTTTTATCACTTAAATCAGCATCCACCACTCCATATAAAATGGTTGATGCAGCGTCACCCCATTTCTGCCAGCTATCACCTTGTTGATGTGCTGCGACAACACGACCACGAATACTCCCCGATTCATTCAATGCTTGAGAGGCATCAATTTCACTCCGCCACGTATTCCATGAACCATAGCTCACCTTGGCAGATGATTGAGCATTTGCTGTAGCATGCTTGCGGTTAAAATTAACACTGGCGCTTGGCAAACCACTGCCATTTAACAAGCCAGTTGCCCCCTTAACAACAGTAATATTTTCAAAAATAGCAGTATCAATATTACTGAGTGCAGTGTTACTACGACCTTCTATCGCTGGACTCGACAACAACCCGTCAATCTGAAAGTTAATAATTTTAGAGCCACGCGAATAATACGAGGTATATTCACCACCTGTTCCCCAAGCAGATGTCGCACCATAACTTTGACGATAAATACCAGGAATCTGATCAAGCACCCCAGATACACTTGTCAGATTTTGATCTTTCATTTGTTGTTCGGTAATCACACTCACAGACTGCGGAGTTTCTTTTAAAGATAAATCCAGTTTGGTTGCTGATTTTGATTTTTTTACGGTATATGCAGAAGCTTCGTGATCAGCTTTAAGATGAATAACAGGTAACACATCTGATTTGTTTGAATTTTCTGATATATCACCAGCCCAAACCATGCTTGTAGAACCACCAAGCATGCTTAACATAATCGCTGTATATAAATTGTGGTGCTTCATAACTCCCCCGAGTATGTAATATTTTTTTACATAATACATAAACGATAATAATTATCAATAGCATTTATCTTTTGATATTTCAGCTGAATAGATTAAGTTTTTGAATTTATGCTTTAATTTTTAGTAAATTTAAATAATAATTATTATCATTATACTTATTCTGGGCTGTACGCATGACTTTAAAAATATTAGGGATCATGGTTTCACTGCTGTCTTGTCTGGGCCTTTATCTCAGCCACCCTAACCAAATTTTCTTAGAAAAAACACTTTCAGCTCCAATCAAATATTTAGGGCTTTTAGGATTATTCATTGGGTTAAGTTTACTCATTTATACATTACCCATCTTGGTTGCCATCTTGATCTGGCTTGCAATCGCGACTCTGGTATGGTCATTTGCACCCTTCATTATGCTCATGAAAAGGTCGTCTTAAATGAACATGTTTAAACAAAAATTACAACCTGATTGGTGGACCAAAACATTTGCTGGCTCTGTTCTCGGTCTTAGTTTTGCAATGGTTATGGGTGCAATTATTTTATTACTCACTAAATCCAGCGCTGATACTTCACTTGCACCACAACTAGGAATGTGGTCCATTCCATGGATTTGGCTGTGTGTATTCTTTACTGCTTATTTCATTCCTAAAGGCTGGCAAAGCATCTTAATTTTTAGCCTTGCAAATGTCTTTGCCTATACCCTGTTATTCTGGTTGAGAGCTTAAAATGAAAATTCGCGCAGATATCATTAAAACTGGCAAAAACCTACACACATGGGTTGGCATAAGCGCAGGTATTTTATTATTTATCTGTTTTTTTGCTGGTGGACTAACGATGTTTCAACATCAACTTAGTCAATGGGCAGCTCCTCCTCAGCAAAAATTAGAAAAAATTCAAAATAGCCAATACAACCGATTGGTCGAGCAAGTTCAGGCTAAGTTCCCCGAAACACAAAAGACGTTCACTTTAAGCTTTAGCTCACCAGAAGGACATAATGCACCCATTCAATGGGAAGCAGCACATGAGGAAAATGAAGATCATCATGGCATTGATATCGCTCAAACAAGCATGGTGGCAACGCTCGATAACAATGGACAACTGATTGCCAAAGAAGAAAATGTGTCAAAACTAGGTTGGCTGATTGAACAACTGCATGAGACTGCGGGTATCCCAGGTATGATGGGACACCATACCGCAGGTGTAATGGTGATGGGCGTTGTGGCTGTTTTATACTTTCTTGCCATTATGTCGGGTTTAATCGTGCTATTACCCACGCTGATCAGCGATTATTTTGCAGTCCGCAAAGGTAAAAACAAAAAACGCTTTTGGCTAGACACACATAATGTCATTGGCATTACCAGTTTACCTTTCCATATCATTATCAGCGTTAGTGTCGTCGTTTTTGCTTTTCATGATATTTTTTATGGTGCACTTACTCAATTGGTTTCTAAAGATAAGCCCCTATTTGAGCGTCCGCCAGCCGTTAAAATTGTGGAACCAACCCCACAACTCGATGTAGAAAAAGTTTTCCTCAACATTCAAAAAGCAGCACCCGATTATCGCATTGATGGCATTCGTTTTAATCAACTGGATAATCCAGAGCGTGCATCTGCCTTTGTTGCTTTATATCATCCGGATCGTATGCTTCGTGGTGATACCTTTGACTATATGTCATTTAATCCATATCAAAGTACACCATATCCGACCAAGACCCTATCCACTGAAGAAAGTTCAGCGGCTTCACTGATTCGTTCAATGTTTGCCTTACATTTTGGTAATTATGGTGGTGAACCCATTCGCTGGATCTATTTGATCTTTGGCTTAGGCGGGGCTTATCTGTTTTATTCAGGCAATATTCTGTGGATTGAAACTCGCCTGCGTAAACAGAAGAATCCCAATCTACCAGCACCACAACAGCGTAAAGATGTCATGTTTATTGCCAATCTGACCATTGGTGCTTGCTTAGGCTGTATGTTAGCGATATTTACCAGTATGCTGATTGGGCGATGGGCTTATGTCATACCATTGCAATTACAAAGTCATAACCATGTATTTATGTATAGCTACTATTTGGTATTTATTGCTTGTATTACATACAGTTTCCTTATTGGTGCAGCAAAAGCTTTAGCTCAACTTTTCTTAGCCATTGCGCTTGTTTTATTGCTGATTCCTGCGACTTCTGTGCTCGCCTATATGTTTCCAATCCAAGGACTTTGGTATTCAACAGGTCATTTGATTTGGATTGATATCACGGCTTTGATATTTGCTTTGGTATTTATACGTTTTTATCAACAAGCCAGAGATCGTGCGCAAGCTGCGCCAATTGGTTCAATTTGGTCTACACAAAAAGTTAACCAAGCATCCTCTCTTACTGAAAACCAAGCTTAAACTGTTGTCTATAGAGCCTCGATTGTTGCAATCGTGGCTCTTTTATACGCTCAAGATTTTTTTCATTTCAATAAGTTGAATTGGTAAAAGGGGTTGCCCTACTTCAGCCTCAATTGGATATTTGCTTTTGCGTCCCGTTATTTGGTAACCACGGTGCTGATAGTAAGCCAACAATTCAATACGAACATCCAGAACATGCCTAACTAAATCACGAATCTTTGGATAATTTTGAGCAATATATAACTCAGCATAATTGAGTAATTCACGCCCATAACCTTGGTTCTGTAAGCTTGGATCAATCGCAAAAGTACCTATCTCTATATAATCATCATTCAAACTTAATCCGATGCAGGCAACAATCTCATCATTATCTAGCTCACCCACCAATAATTCGAAATTTGGTTGCTGTAATATTTGTTCTAATTGAACTTTACCGATGCGATCACCTTGAACATAGGCTTTTTCCGTTGTCCAACTACGTTCTGATTGTTCTCTATATGCGATATTAATCAGCCTAACCAGCTGTTCCAAATCACTATTCTTCGCTTTTCTAATCATTAAAGACATTTTTATTTTATTCCACACAAAACAAAGCCGATGATAACATCGGCTTTGTTATTAAATTTTAGATTAGTTTGTTTGACCAGCTAACCAAGCCATAAATTTTTGGCGCTCAGCTTTAGATGCTTTCTGCCACAATTCTGCCAATTGTTGATCTGTAGTTTTTGCTGTACCGACTGTCGCTGCTG